>JAUHZM010000079.1 GCA_030426005.1 Gammaproteobacteria bacterium | reverse complement strand
GCAGATCAGCATTACCGCGATTGAAGACGCAGAAATACTGGTGCTCGACGTGCCAGTCAACTAATCGTAAGTAACTACATCGCAAAACCGACAGGAACAAAACCATGAAACACATTCTCCACATCGATGCCAGCGCACGCAGTGACAGCTCGACTACACGCAACTTCAGCAAACGCATCGTCGAGGCATTGTCTGGCAATGATGATGTCAAAGTTACACGCCGCAACGCAGGTGCCGAACTGCCATTACTTAATGAGTCAATGGTGGAGGCTTATTTCACACCAGAAACCGATCGCAGTGCAGCGCACATAGAGGCAATCAAGGAATCCGATGCCATTACTCAAGAGTTGCTCCAAGCCGACCTGTTGGTGATCGGTGTCCCGATCTACAATTTTTCCGCACCGGCGGCTTTTAAAGCCTGGTGCGATCTGGCAGCACGTGCCAAAGTCACATTCGAATACACCGAGACTGGACCACGAGGCTTGTTGAGTAACAAACAAGCCATTGTAGTGGTGAACTCCGGGGGCACGCCCATTGGGAGCGAGATCGACTTTCTCACACCGTGGTTGAAACACTACCTCGCCTTTCTGGGAATCAGCGACACCCGCGTCTTGACAGTCAGCGAGCTTGAACGCGACTTTGACACAATCGCCGCCGACCTGGTTAACCATACGGACACAATCGCGGCTTAGCCGCAGCATTACACTGGTGGGGTTATCTATTCCGCCCCACCAGAAAATTGTGATTGTAATTTGCCAAAATCATCCTATATTCAAAGCATGTCGATATTAATCTCACTGCTGCTTTGGATGATTTTGCTGGCTCTAAGTTGGCCGCTAGCCATTGCCGTTTTGATCCTATGGCCGATTGTTTGGCTTATTTCCCTACCGCTGCGTTTAATCGGCATCACCTTAAACGCAGTATTCACACTGCTTAAATCGATACTCTTATTGCCAGCCTACTTGCTCGGCTGGCGACCAGCTCCGCGCGCAAACGCATAGGCAGCAACCACTAATCGGCCTACTATTTAGCCTTGGTCAATCGCTGAATCAGTGGCCCAAGTGTGAGCCCCTGAACGATGATCGAGAACACCACCACGATATAGGTTAGAAATAAGATCAAGTCGCGCGCAGGCCCTGCAGGCAAGCTCAATGCCAGCGCCACTGAAATGCCGCCGCGCAAACCGCCCCAGACCAGAATCTTAACCAGATGCGGTGCTAACTCGCGCTTTAAACGAATTATCTGAATCGGTAATCCCACGCTCACAACACGCACCAGCACCACCAGGGCAATCATTGGTAGTGCGGCCATCGCCCATTGCGAATCGAACGGCATAATCAGCATCTCTAAGCCAATCAAGGCAAACAGAATCACATTGAGAATTTCATCGATCAGTTCCCAAAAATCATCCACGCTTTCACGCGTACGGTCCGACATCGCGTGTTTGCGCATCACATTGCCGGTCAACAGCCCCGCTACCACCACCGCAATCGGACCCGAGGTATGCAACGCCATGGCCAGCGCGTAGCCGCCCATGACTAAGGCCAGAGTAATCAAGACTTCAACTTTGTAATTGTCGATCGTGTTCAATAAGTAGAACCCCAATCCGCCCAGCACCAAGCCAAACACGATGCCGCCCACGGCTTCTTCGGCGAAGATCAATGCCACATTGGCGGCGGTGATGTTGTCTGGTTGTTGCAAGAGCATCAGCAACACCATAAACACAACCACACCAACACCGTCATTAAACAGGGACTCACCGGCAATGGTGGTTTCCAGATCTTTGCTCACACCAAGTCGCTTAACTGTCGCCATCACCGCGATGGGATCGGTTGGTGAGATCAAGGCTCCAAACAACAAGCAATATAAATAAGGCAGCGGCAGCCCTAACCAGGCTAACAAGTAGTAGGTGGCGGTGCCGACCAGAAAGGTCGACAGACAAACGCCCACCGTTGCCAGCGAGGCGATTACCCAAGTTTGACGACGCAGGTCATTTAAATTGACATGCAACGCACCGGCAAACAGCAAAAAGCTCAACATGCCTTCCAGCAATGTTTCATTGAAATCAATGCGTTCTAAGAGCAATTTTGCATCGGTGTGATAATCAGCTAGCCCAAACAGATTCAACACCACTGCCAGCACAGACACCAGCAAGGCAATGACCATCACCCCGATCGTGGTAGGCAGACCAACGAACCGGTCGTTCAAGTAGGCAAATAGCGCCGCAATGCTGATTAACAGGGCGGCGATTTCAATGGTGCTGATCATAGTAAGGTCTCTTACAAAAGCTTCTCGATATCGCCGCGGATCGCGCTCGGTTTGTCTGTAGAGGCATAACGCTTGACGACATTGCCTTCGCGGTCGACCAGAAACTTGGTGAAATTCCATTTGATCGACTCCGACCCCAAGACCCCGCGTGCTTCTTTCTTCAGATATTTAAACAATGGGTGCGTGTCTTTGCCGTTCACGTCAATCTTAGAGAACATCGGGAACGACACACCGTAGTTAAGCTGACAAAACTCCTGAATCTCGCCGTTATCACCAGGGTCTTGTGAACCAAACTGATTACATGGAAAGCCCAATACCATCAAGCCCTTCGGCTCGAGGTCTTTGTACAAGGTTTCCAGCCCTTCAAACTGCGGCGTAAAACCACACTTACTGGCAGTGTTCACAATCAATAACACTTTACCTTCAAAATCCGCCAGGCTAATTTCCTCACCTCGGATATTGCTTGCTTTGTAATCGTATACTGTCACTCTAAATCTCCCGATTCTCTCGAATTCCGTAACTTAAATAATGCTCAATCGCCGCTTCCTCGGTCGCAATTCCGGCAGCGGTCAAGTCGTCATGCAGGCCCAGGTAACGCTGCCAATCAAATCCGACTGGCGCTTTTAGTTTGTAGGGGCGCGTTGGTTTCTCCAACCGCCCAAACTCTAAGTAATGGCGCATAACCAAACGTTCGTTATAAAACACGTCCGGTGTGAGGTCCGGGTTCAAGCGTCGATACATCTGCCAGTCAAAATCCGCTGGAATGGCGGCTATTTCGCGGGATGCTGGCCGATTGGGCACTTCCTCTGGCTCATAGCCGAACAGCTTGAAATCCTGCGCGTAGAGTTGCTGCACGAGTTCGCGCGCTCGCGGATTGCGATAAAAATCCTGCGGTTTGGGTGCAAAAACCAGCTCATCGAGCTCCGCAACGCTCAACAACGCGGCATCAGCGTAGTCTTCCTCACCATAGAACGATGAGTTGTGTTTGACGGAATTATCCAGATGCACTAACGCTTCAGCCAGCTTAGCCTTGTCGCGTTTGAACACTCGTTTAAACACGCGTTTGGTGTGTTTTTTAAAGTCACCAATGTCACCGTAGTATTGCACACCGAATGCGTAATCTGGTTTTTGACCCAGCCACTTATAACGTCGATTTTTTGTGGTCACAATGGTGCCTGCAAACCCAAAGTGCGACTGACTCTGCACATGCTCGTCACGGTGACCTTCTGGCACGGTGTTCAAGTATTCCAGGAACTCGATAAAGTTATTCGGTAACCCAGACGCAGGCG
This sequence comes from Gammaproteobacteria bacterium, assembly GCA_030426005.1. Lineage (GTDB taxonomy): Bacteria > Pseudomonadota > Gammaproteobacteria > Arenicellales > Arenicellaceae > Arenicella. Next base: position 7,690 of record JAUHZM010000079.1, on the reverse strand, counting down.
GAAACTCTGCCAACATGCGCTGCATACCGCTGTTTTTGGCATAGACATACTGATCAAGATACGCGCTCACGACACGCAGATACGGATTGCGCGTGATGGTGTACGTGAAGTACTCACTGTAGTCTTTGCCTTCGACGTAGGGCTGAACCTCATGCAGATTATGATAATCGTCAAGCTGCGCCAATTGCGCCGCTGTTAATTCGTCACGGTGCACATCCAGGTACAACATGCGCAATGAGGTACATCCCGATTTGGCGGAGTACAGCAGAATGTATTTATATTTATCGTTAACAACTGGGATCATATTAGCCGCCGGTCGCGCTCATGTGTCGCATAATGGTGATGTCCTTAGGATCAAACTCATGTCGTTCGGGCTTGCGCTGCATGGCGTCAATAATCGAGGCTTCCAGCGCGTCCGGATTATCGCGCAGGATGGCACGTAAATCCAAAGAATGTTCGTTACCAAGACACAGCAACAATTGCCCTTCAGCGGTGACGCGCACACGATTACAGGATGCGCAAAAGTTATTGGTCATAGGCGAGATAAATCCCACACGAGTCCGTGTATTCGCGAGCTTAAAGTGCCGCGCTGGCCCAGCATTCGGGTCATGCTTTGAACTTGGCTGCAAGGTATACACCGCGGCCAGCTGTTGCTGGACCGATTGATTGTCTAAGGCCGTAGAGAGTCGTTGCGCACTGCTGATCCGGCCGAGGGGCATCTCCTCGATAAACGCGATATCCAACTCATTGTGTACTGCGAACTCGGTGAGCGACAGAACCTCATCATCATTTACCCCGTTGAGTACCACCACATTCAATTTGAGGCGCTCGAACCCGGCCAATTTGGCTGCCTCAATACCGGCCAGTACATCTTCCAGACGCCCGAATCGCGTTAAGCTCGAGAATCGCTCAGGCCGCAAACTGTCGATACTGATGTTCAAACGTGCAACTCCAGCACGCTTGAGATCGGCGGCATGTTGCGCCAACAGAACGCCATTGGTGGTCATCACCAATTCACGCAAACCGCTCAACCTGGCGATATTTGACGCCAATTGCACCACACCGTTGCGTACCAGAGGTTCACCACCCGTCAAGCGGATCTTCTGCACGCCCAAGCCCACGAAGGCTTCCGCCACGCGCGTCATTTCTTCCAGACTCAGCACCTTGGATTTGGGCAAAAACGTCATGTCCTCAGCCATACAGTAGGTACAGCGTAGATTACAGCGATCCGTCACGGAGAGCCGCAAATAGCGCACGGTACGACCAAAACTATCGACTAGCGCCTGATTCATAACATGGCCTCGCGAATCGGTAAAAAGTCCACCGTATCTCCGACCTTAATGGCCTGATCAATTGGCTGCCGCACCAGACCGTCAGCCCAAGCGAGCGACGACATAATGCCACTACTCATATTGGCAAACGGACGCGCCACGGTCTGGCCATTCGCGGTCGAAACCAGTTGAACCCGCAGATAGTCCTCGCGCGAGGTAACCGGCCGACTGAAATCTGCCACCACGGGAGAGGCTATGAGCGGCATTGAACGCTGCCCTTGCCGAGCGCGTAGTAACACGGTAGCGAGCAGTTGAAACACCACAAACGCCGAGACCGGATTACCCGGCAGGCCGAGAAATGGCGTATCCGCAACCCGGCCAAATGCAACTGGCTTGCCGGGTTTCATTTGCACTTTCCAAAGCTCGAGTTCACCAGTGGCTTCCACCGCCGGGCGCACATGATCTTCCTCACCAACCGACACACCGCCAGTACTCAAAATAACATCAGCCGATGCCGCAGCATCGAGTAAGGCACTGGTGGTCTCTGCCAGTGTATCGGCAACGCAGCGCGCCTCGATTACTTGGTAACCCATTTGCCGACACAGAGCAGCGAGCAGTACGCGATTCGAGTTGTAGATTTGCCCCGGTTTCAAAGGCTGCCCAGGGTCGGCCAACTCATCCCCGGTCGACAAAATCGCCACGCGCAGCGGACGAAACACCTCAAGCTCGGCACACCCAACCGACGCCAACAAGCTCAAATCAATCGCGTTCAGGCGTTTGCCTTGTGTCGCCACGGTGGCACCTTGTGCGATATCCTGCCCTTGTGGACGAATATTCGCGCCCCGACTCACTGACTGGCGTATCGTGACTCGCTCATCATCGTAGTCACAGTTTTCCTGAATCACCACCGCATCCGCGCCAGCTGGAATCTCACCACCGGTAAAAATACGGGCGGCAGTGCCGCGAACAAGCGGCGCCGGCGCAATCCCAGCCGGAATGCGTTGTGAAACCGTCAACGTGGAGTGCGTGGCTAGATCGGCCGCTGCCACGGCAAAACCGTCCATTGCACTATTCGCACGCGGTGGAATATCGATCTCGGAAACAATATCGCGCGCGCAGACCAGCCCCAACGCCTGCGCAAGGGGCACCGATTCATGCGCGGTTAACGGTGTGATCCGCTGTTGGACTAAGGCTTGTGCCTCGGCAACGGTAATCATTTTCCCGCGCGTGTGTGCGACACGAAATTGCAGGGTTTAAAACGGGTGTCGAGCTGTTCGCGCAAAATCCCGTCCCAAGCGGTGCGGCAAGCGCCCGTCGAGCCGGGTAGACAGAACACCACGGTATCGTTAGCCATACCACCGACCGCTCGAGATTGGACGGTTGAGGTGCCAATGTCTGCTAAGGAGAGATGCCTAAACAGCTCACCGAAACCATCGATTTGCTTGTCGAACAACGGCGTCAGAGCTTCGGGCGTACTGTCTCGCCCAGTAAATCCGGTTCCTCCAGTCGTGATAATCGCATGGATGGCTGAGTCCGCAATCCAGGCTGACACGACGGCCCGCATTTGGTAGATATCATCCTTCACCAGAACGCGGTCAGCCAGGTGATGCCCCGCCTCTTTGAGTTGTTCGACCAGATACTGGCCAGACGTATCACTGCTGAGGTCACGTGTATCCGACACAGTGAGGACGGCGACCGATAAAGGAATAAACGGTTTACTGCTTGTCATGGGAAGAACCAGAGTTAGTCGATAAAGCCCGCCAGCGTTCAGCGGCTTGTTGGTCTTTGCGTTTTAAGCCCAGCCAGTGTGCTCCGCGCGCACCGACTTCTTTTTTCCAAAACGGCGCATCGGTTTTTAAGAAGTCCATAATATACTGCGCGGCGTCAAACGCGGCGCGTCGATGACTGGCGGCCACCAGCACCAACACAATGTGTTCGTTGGCCAGAATTTTGCCAACTCGATGTACCACCTGCACATAACTAATTTCAAAACGCTGCATGGCGTCGGCAATAATGGATTCGCAGATCGACTCGGTCATGCCTGGGTAATGCTCAAGCTCCAAGTGCGTGATCTGCTCGCCTTGATCCGCCTGATACAAATCTCGTACGAGCCCAGTGAACATGACCAAGGCACCAGCATGTGGTGCAGCAGCGCGCGCCTGTTGGTAATACGGGTCCGGTTCAAACGGCGAATCGACAATCTCAAACATGCTCAACCGCCAGACACCGGAGGCAATATCCCCACTTCCGCGCCATCATGCAACGGAGCATCCCAACCGGCATACCGCTGATCAACCGAAATCATCGCGCTTTGATCACGGAGTGCCTCGATCAAGGCCGGAGGCACATGCGGAGTTAGTCCATCCAGCAGATCTTGGGTCGTCTGCATCGTCCCCATTGGTATCTCGACGGCATCCGTGCCCGCTAGCTCACGCAAATGGGCAAATAATCTGACTTTAACCATGCGACGCTGCCTCGTTTAAAACCCAGTCACCCGACTTGCCACCACGTTTTTCCAACAATCGGGTGGATTCAATCACAATCCCTTTATCCAGTGCTTTGCACATATCGTAGATGGTCAGTGCCGCGACCGAGGCGGCTGTCAACGCTTCCATCTCCACGCCGGTTTGACCGCTGGTGCGACAGCGCGCCCGTACCACCAGTCCGCACTGGTCAGCGCTTTCATAAGGCTCAATTTCCAGACTCACTTTACTGAGGGGCAACGGGTGACACAAAGGAATCAGCTCGCTGCACTTTTTGGCGGCCATGATGCCGGCTATGCGCGCGGTGGCGTACAAATCGCCCTTACTAAGTTGCTGAGACTGCACCTGCTGCAAAATCGCAGCACTCAGCACCACTCGAGACTCGGCGACCGCCTCACGGGGCGTGACTGCTTTGGCAGACACATCCACCATATGCGCTTCGCCTTTGGCGTTTAAATGAGAAAAGTCGTTCATCGCAACAATGCTACTGAAAAGGGACAAACGACACAATAAAACTGTCCTCATGATTCAGCAAATAAATCCCCACAGCAGGCACGGAACAACCACTGATCAGCTGCACTCTGCCCTCATTGCAAAATCTAATAAATTCTTATTAAAAAAAGAATTGTTATTGCTTTCACTTATAATGAAAATTATCGTGGATATAGCAAACTATTCTTAAAATAATCGGGTCGCTTGGTTTACAAACGCAATGCACGCCTATACTCTTTCCCGCTTGTTAAGTGCGCTATCTGGCTGTTTTAGCTGAGGTCGCCACAGTTGGAAATCGATCCACTGATCGAAATCATGTGTAACAGAAGAAAGAGAGTTTCATGGCAGCAAATATTCGTGAAGTAGAAGTCTTATCCGTGCATCACTGGAACGACACCCTGTTTAGTTTCACCACCACACGCGATCCGGGCTTCCGATTCTTAAACGGTCAATTCATCATGATCGGCCTCGAAGTTGACGGCAAACCGTTGATGCGCGCATACAGTATTGCCAGCGCCAACTACGAAGAACACATGGAGTTCTTCAGCATCAAAGTTCAAGACGGCCCATTGACGTCTCGCCTGCAAAAAATCAAACCTGGCGACAAGCTGCTCACCAGTACCAAACCAACTGGCACTCTTTTGGTCGACAACCTCAAGCCCGGCAAAAACCTGTACTTGCTCGCCACCGGCACTGGCTTGGCACCATTTATGAGCGTGATCAAAGATCCAGAGGTCTACGAGCGATTCGACAAAGTGATTTTGACGCACGGCGTGCGGGAAGTCTCAGAGCTGGCGTATCAGGAAACCATCCAGGAACTGCCAGAAAATGAATTCTTTGGCGAGATGGTTGCAGGCAAGTTGCTGTATTACCCCACGGTAACGCGTGAAGAGTTTCATACTCAAGGTCGACTGACCGACGCCCTGACATCCGGCGCACTGGCTGAGAAAGTTGGCCTGCCGCCGGTCAATGTCGAAGATGACCGATTCATGCTATGTGGAAGCCCATCGATGTTAAAAGACTTCTGCCAGATTCTAGATGGCATGGGCTTCAAAGAAACCATCCGGTCCGACATTGGCGAATACGTTATCGAACGCGCATTCGTAGAGACCTAAATGCGAATCAGGCGCGCTGCCCGCTGTTGTCGGTGCGCCTGAACCGAATTACCGGGATAGTTTTCGCCGTCAAAGCACCGGTAAACGCATTCTGACCGGCGACGATTTTACGATTGCCGTGTTGCTCTCCGCCAAATCGTGAAAGGGATCGAGCAAAGTATCCAGTTCTGCGATGGAACGCAGCGCCAGCCTGGCGATGAAACAATCGTCTCCAGTCACTTTATCGCATTGTGTGAATCTGGGCTGCTGCACAATCATGTCTTCCACCTTCTTCAATGCGCCCGGGCGAGGTTTTAAGCGCACGATTGCTTCCAGCTGGTAACCGAGCTTCTCTGGGTTTACCACCGCTTGATAACGTTGAATCACTCCACGCTGCTCCAGCCGTCGCAACCGTTCGGTCACCGCAGGTGCCGACATCGACACGCGATCTGCCAGCTCGGTAATACTGATGCGCCCGTCTTGCAGCACCGCGCGCACAATTTGCATATCAATCTCATCCACAGCCAACACCTTTGTTAATAAATATAAAACATATTATTAACTTATATTTTTAGGCTAAACAACCCATAAACCTTGTTTTCATTATTCAAGAAGCTCCCAGCTCTTTCTATACTGTCAACATCTTGATTGCCAACTGGAGCACGTATGCAAGCACTTAAAATATCCGCCTTCTCGATTAATCAACAAGGCGGCAACCCGGCTGGTGTCGTGATTCAGGACACATTGCCCGCCGCGCACAGTATGCAGTCACTGGCTGCAGAGCTGGGTTATTCAGAGACTGTGTTCGCGGCACCCGTACCACAGACCGACACTTGGCGTGTGCGCTACTTCTCCCCTGAGAATGAGGTGCCATTTTGTGGTCATGCGACCATCGCCCTGGGCGTGGCGCTGGCAGAGCGCCTCGGCACGGGATCGTATCCACTTATCCTCAATGATGGTCAAATCGAGGTCTCTGGGCGAGACGAAAACGGCGAACTGAGCGCAGCATTACGTTCACCCGGAACACGCAGCGAAACCTTGAGTCCCAAACAGATAAGCGATGCACTGGCGGTATTTGGTTATTCGAGTCAACAACTTGATCCACGCATTGCCCCAGCACATATTTTCGCTGGAGCTGACCACTTTGTCTTTGCACTGCGAGATCGGGCTAGTCTGGCGGCAATGGAATATGATCTCGATGCGGGTCGTCAGTTTATGCTCGAAAACAGATTGGTAACCGTAATGTTTGTGGTGCAGGAATCTGCCACACGGTTTTTTGCGCGTAATGCGTTTGCCTCTGGCGGCGTGCTCGAAGACCCCGCCACAGGTGCGGCAGCCGCGGCGTTTATGGGTTACCTGCGGGACACTGGCCAGACTGCAGCAACAAAGATCGAGATCTTTCAGGGTCAGGACATGGGCCAGCCATCACAGATTCAGGTTGAGGCCACTACCCCAGTCGGCGCTCCGGTGACGGTAAGCGGCACGGCTCACCATCTGGAATAAACAATCGCTTCTTAGCCGCCGAACACGCGGTTGATCCAAGCACCGATGGCACGAATTTGCGGCAAAATCACATTATGCTCCATCGGGTATTCGTGCCACTCGACTTGATAACCCAATGCCTGCAAGTGTGTAACACTACCAGCGCCCAACGCCAGTGGCACAACCGGGTCATGGGTACCGTGGCTGGCAAAGATGGGTGTCGCCAGGTTTTTGCCAGACTGTTCCGCTTCAGAATTCTCCATAAACGGCAGATACGTCGACAAAGCTAAAATGCCACCAAGTGTGTGTTGACTGCGAATAGCGGTAAAGTAGGCAACCGCACCACCCTGTGAAAAGCCTGCAACGATAATATTGTCACTTGGGACACCAGCATCGATTTGCGCCTGGATCAGCGCATCCAGTGTGGCTTGCGATTCCGCCATGCCGACCGCGTCTTGCTTGTCTTTGATGTCCATCCCTTTGATATCGTACCAACCCGGCATTGGCATACCGCCGTTAATGGTGATGGGGCGCACCGGCGCCTGGGGAAACACAAATCGAATTGCTCGTTCATCGGACAATCCCAATTCTGGCACCACCGGCGGGAAGTCATCTGCTGTGGCACCCAGCCCGTGTAGCCAAATAACAGTGTGTTTAACCGCGCCTTCGCCGTGTTGAATCTCTATTGTTTGGGTGTCGTTATTCATGGGTGATCGTGCCGTGCAAGCAGTGTGGATTAGAAGAATAAAAATGAAAAACAGAGCGCGTACTGGTGTCATCTAAACCGAGCTTAGTCAGAGCCCAGCTGGATCTGACGCGCAAGCAAGACGGCGGCCAGTTTACTGCGCGCTACCAAACTTTGAATGCT
>JAUHZM010000375.1 GCA_030426005.1 Gammaproteobacteria bacterium | reverse complement strand
CGGCTTCGCAAGGCCGCATGGTCAGCAGCCTTGCTTGATGCGGTCAATGCGGTCGCGGTCGCGCTGATGGCCGTCGTGACGGTTCGGCTGGCGCTGGTCGCGCTCACGGGACCGGCGTTGTGGGGCATCTTCGCGCTGGCGGCAGCGTGGGTGCTCTGGAAGAAGCCCGGCGTGGTGTGGGTCGTGGCGCTCGGCGCGGCGCTTGGCTGGGCGGCACCTACAACTACATCGATCAAATCTTGGGCGGCATTCTGCCGACACTGCGTGACGACACACCAGATCATGCGCAGCTTAAAAAGGCCGCTGAGTGCGAGAAAATCAGCTATCCAAAACCGGATGGCAAACTCAGTTTCGACAAACCTTCTTCGGTATTTTTATCCAACACGTATCACGAAGAAGACATCTATTGTCACTTGACGCTCAAAGACCCATCGGTGGCCATTGACGTGAATTACAAAGAGTACGCCTCTCCTGAACAGCGTTATTGCCCGGCTGGCGTGTACGAGATTGTTGGCGAGGATGAGGGGAATCCAAAACTACAAATCAACAGCCAGAACTGCATTCACTGTAAGACCTGCGACATCAAGGATCCGACACAGAATATCGTGTGGATCGCACCAGAAGGTGGCGGCGGTCCAAGCTATTCAAAAATGTAATTCTATGGTCTTGGGCACGTACTTGAAATCGAGTACGTGCCTACCTCTCGCCTACTTTGTCACGCCCCATGTTGCCACTCACTCGTCGAGGTTTTGACCTCGGTCATACTCACGCCACCACCCCAACCACGAATCCGGACCTCTGGAATCAGGGGTACGCCGTACTCTTGCCCGGTGCTGTGGCACAACAGCTCGCTTCGCACGCAGACGATTTAGCACAAACTGAAGCATTAGTGACGGCCCTACTCGACGGTGACGAGCTAGACGCAATTTTAGATGCACCGCCCTATCAACAACGACTCGGTACACAATTCGCCCCGATGGGCAGCATGGTCAATGAAGGGGACGATCAAGAAATCGACACCCTGCTCTATGACGCAATTCAAGGTGATGACACGGTGGCCGAAGACCTTTGGATGAAGGTGTCGTGGCTGTCCTTTTATGATACCGACGCGTCTTTGCGTTTTCGTTTCTCATTTGGCGTTGACCTAGAGGAAGATGTGGCCGCCGACCCCGTTCGGCAACGCTATGCGGCTGAACTGGCAACTGCGGTATTTCCAGAGTCCACTGCCATCACGCACAATGACGCCTTGAGCCAAACAATTCGCGACATCGTTCAATGTCAGGATTTCGAACTAGTGGAACGAATTGTGTATTTCAATGGGCCTGACGGTGGCGCTTACCTGCATCACGACCTTGAGCGTGGGCACGCTGGCGTCGTATACGCTCAATTAAGCGGTGAAACCTATTGGTTAGCCCTGCCTAAATTTAAGCTCGTGCAGGAAATCCAAACTTTCATCACACAGAAAACCTTGCCAGACTCCTTATCATCAAAGGCGAAAGCAACACTACAAAAACTCGGCCGCGATGCTGAACAAATTACCGCTGCACTGTATAGCTTTGCGCATTCGGAATTGATCCACCTGATTAATGAGACCGAAGTCTTCGTCCAGCATCTCATTGCGGCAGGTTACGGCTTCCATGTCCGAACTGGCGATGCCATCTTGCTGCCCCAAGCCGACCAAAACTCCTGCTGCTGGCATACGGTATTTTGTGTTGGCGATGAAATGGGCCAGGCACTATCATTCGCCATTCGTCAACAAGACTAGAACTCAATTGGGCGACGTGTCTGCCTCACAGTCCCAACTAAAATCTGGACTCGCCTGCGCTAACCAATCAACGAACAAACGCACGCGCGTAGACAAATGCCGATTCTGCGGAAACACAGCGTAGATACCACGCTCCGGTGTGGTGCGGTAACCAGGTAACAAGGTAACGAGTTCTCCCGCCTCTAAAGCGTCGATCACCGCAAATATCGGCAGAACAGTAATTCCAAGCCCGGCCCTACAGGCTGCCAACTGCATTGCCGCGCTGTTGCTGGCAAAGGCTTTTTTCATTTTGATCGAACCTGCTTTACCATCGGGGTCGATGTAGTGCCAGTCTTCGGACAGACCGTGTTTGCTATACAACAACGCGGGCACCGTCGATAGCTTCGCAACCGAGTCAATCGGGCCAATTTGCTCAAGCAAACTCGGTGCTGCACACAACAATAATGGGCAGTCGGCCAGTTTGCGCGCAACGAGGCTCGAATCCTTTAACGCACCAATGCGCACCACCACGTCAAAGCCGCATTCCGCGAC
>JAUHZM010000078.1 GCA_030426005.1 Gammaproteobacteria bacterium | reverse complement strand
GTTTGCGATTTGAATATCGTCGAAATAGAAGGTCCAGTTATCCGGGTCACCTGCCGCATCGCCAGCAACCCCTAAGTCGAAGATCAATGTGACTGCTGATGCTCCGGCTGCGGCCACAGCACTAAAATCAAACGACAATTGCTCCCAGTCTCCAGAACCAGTGTAGTTTTGAGTCACCTCAACATTAAGCCCTTCCAGTTTGAACAAGACGGGCACCGAGCGATTCGCCAAGACCTTCATGGTGATGATTGTGCCTTGTGAGAAATCGATTGATTCACCTAAAGCCAAAGTGCTGCCTGCATATACCGCACCGTTGTACTTCAGCATACGCCCAACTTGGGCGCTTGGATTGTTGCTGTTACTCAGTGGATTCGCAACAACCTCGGCGACACCGCCTTCAAAGTTGGCAAAACTGTAAACTTGGCCGGCGTCGTCAAATTCGACCGGCAAAGTCGCCAATTGTGGGCCGCTACCGTCGCCTTTGGTCCATTTCACATTATCGATTCTGAAGGTGGCATCGTCCTGACTACCCCAAGTGGGGAAGATCACCAGTGGCGCATCCACTGAAGCCAAATTGAGGCCGCGTGCAACCAGGTCGTTGATATTAAACGTATAGTGCTGCCAAACGCCGGTTAGCGGTAACACGCCTTCCACGCTTTGATCTAATGGAACATCGCCAGTGCTGCACGGATGCACACAATCAACTTTCATCATCCATGGATTCGCGGCAGGATTTGTTGGCTGCGCCAATACCTGAAGATCAAACTCAACCGTACCGCCAGCGAAATTCGATAAATCAGCTGGGCTGGCTGATTGAAAGAAGGTCACGGTGTTGGTATTCGGGTCATTATCGTAGCTGATTTCTAACAGGTTATTGCCATTGTCATTGACCTCATTAATAGTCACACCACCGCAGCAATCAAAGATTGGCCACAAGCTCAGGCCATCACTGTAAATATCGAGAGTGTCACCGACGGGTACGATCGGCGCGACCTTAGGTGAGATACCGCAGAGTTGATCTTGCTGCCAGACTTCAGGCTCTGTATTGACCGCACATTGCAGGCGAATGTCGTCGATTTGAACGCTTGCGTTGGTGCCGGTGTACTCGAGTACAAATAGGTTTTGAATATTACTGAGATTGACACCGCCGCCGTTTGGATTTGGGTTGGCGAGTAAATCAGATACTTTTACCTTTACTTGCTGCCAATCACCGCTCGCAGGTGTGTCGATGACGACTTGTCCTTGGTTTGGCCAGCCGCTGTCGAGTTTAACTACAAACTGACTATCCGCTGCGGCGTTTAAGACACGAAGTTTAAATTCGACTTCACCGTAGTTGGTCCAACCGGCACCACCAGTTAACTGTACACCGGTGTCAAACTCGGGTACTTGATCCATATTCTGTGCGGATAAAAACACGTTGCCGGTGCCGTTGAACAACACATCGAGCACTTTACCGCGTTCACCGCCCAATACGACTTCGTTTAGAAACACCGTGCCTGGGTCGAGTTCCCAGCTGCCGGGATTGGTGGCTTGTGTTACGGTGGTGCCATTATGTTCGAGTTGGACCGCTTCCACACCGTCGTCGTAGATTAGGTAATCATTAACGCCAGGCGCGCCAGCATCGCTGTTGACCGAAACTTCAGGGTCGACGGTGGCACAACCCTGCTTGTTAGGGCGATGGCCAAACCACCAGAATCCTCGTCGTGGCTTACATTGATAAACACGCACATAATCTACTACCAGTTCGCGGTCCTCGGCCCAGTTTGTGTCTGGGTTGCCTGGCCAGTCACCACCTGTGGCAAGGTTCATGATCAGGTGAAATTTCTCATCAAACGGCGCATTTGGATTGGCAACGTCAAACCCTTCAGTCTGGCCCTTCCAAATATAGTTGTACCAACCTTCCGCTGTTTGCGTTTGATAATGCTTGCCATCCACATACCAGCGGATCTCGCCCTCTTCCCATTCCAGTGCGTACACATGGAAGTCGTCGGCCGGGTTAAAATCGGTTACCAGTGTTTGGCCGCGGTTTTCCCATTGTGGCCATGCTAATCCGTAATGCAGTGTGCCATGTATTTCATTCGGCCAGACACCAAGGTTGACGGCTTCCAGAATGTCAATTTCACCACTGCTGGGCCAGCCACCATATATATTGTCGGTTGGTAGCATCCACACTGCCGGCCACATGCCTTGCCCACCAGTCAGTTTGGCGCGAACTTCAACGCGACCGTATTTAAAATCAAATTTATTCTTGGTTCGTAAGCGCGCTGAAGTATAAGGCAGCGTGACCGATTGATCCGCAGGGTCATAGTTCGGATCGTCATCAAAGCGTCCCGGACCGCTAAAGGTTTCTTCGCGAGCCACAATGTGCAACTTGCCGTGTTTTACGTACGAGTTTTCTGGGCGATCGGTGTAACATTGCCTCTCGTTGTTGCCGCCGCCGACACAATTGACTTCATGTGACCAGTTGCGTTGCTTAATTTTTCGACCTGAAAATTCATCCCGCCAGACCGGTCGCCAGCCTTGTTTTAGTAGCATTAATTCGTGGCGTAGATTTTGTTTCCAGTAGTGCTTGTCACGCGATTGATGGGCGTGACTGATACCGGTAGTAAGTAGGGTTAGCGCGCTGACGGCGAGCAGGGTCGCACGACGGCGCATCGAATAGCGATTCGACATTTGAGTTCTCCTTGATGGTTTGTTGCTAGTTAGTCATACGCTCTTAGGCGCAGCCTTTTCCACGAGTGGTGACCTGGCTGCAGGTGGCGCTTTGGTGGCTCTAACTTAAGTTAGCTCTGCGTGGTAATCGACTAAATAACAGCGGCTGCTTAAATTTGGACGCGAGAATCTGCGGCATATTTTTTTGTAAAAATTGGGCTTATGTCACGCTTGGCCTTGATGGATACGGGTTGCTGGTGTGGCTGCTAATTCTTGTACAAATTACGTCAAATGCAATTACTTGGTCGAACCCGAAAGTGAGCTAACGCACTATCGAGCGTGCGTCATGCTGAGTTAGGAGGTGGCATGACTGTATTAGTGAAACAGCAATCGGAATGCCGAAACATAAAAACAATAATGTCTAATCAAAAACAACGAATCGTCCCCTCGGTCAAAGCCTCTGGGCTCCTGTGTCTCTTTCTTTCTTTAATTGCCTGCGATGGGTCGTCAGATTCCGTCGACGAGCTCGCGTCTGAGTTGGTAACAGCTGAGTCGACGCAAAGCCAATTGGATCCATCTATATGGCCAGAACTGCCGATTAAGCCGAAAGACCCTGCAGTGGAAGCTAAGATTCAAGAAATCTTGGCTGGCATGACGCTGGAACAAAAAGTAGCGCAGTTGATTCAGCCAGAAATTCGTGATGTGACGATTGAAGATATGCGTCGTTACGGCTTTGGCTCATACTTAAACGGTGGCGGTGCGTTCCCCAACAACAATAAACATGCTACGCCGGATGATTGGATAGCCTTGGCCGAAGCCATGTATCAAGCATCGGTGGACGACACCTTGGATGGCTCTTCGATTCCGACCATCTGGGGAACCGACGCGGTACATGGTCACAACAATGTCATTGGTGCGACCCTGTTTCCACACAATATTGGTTTAGGTGCAGCAAACAATCCAGCGTTGATCGAGGAAATCGCCGGTGCGACCGCGCGTGAAGTGATGGCGACAGGCATCGATTGGGTATTCGCACCAACCGTGGCGGTGGTGCGCAATGATCGTTGGGGTCGAACTTACGAGGGGTATTCTGAAGACCCCGAGATTGTTCGCGCCTATTCAGCTGCGATTGTTAAGGGTCTACAAGGCGGCTATGGCGAATCGGACTTTTTAGACGACGACCACGTGATTTCGACCGTCAAACATTTTCTCGGTGATGGTGGTACTGAAAACGGAGTTGATCAGGGCGATAATATTGCGTCTGAACAAGACCTTTTTGATTTGCATGCACAGGGCTATGTTGGCGGTTTGAGCGCAGGTTCCCAAACGGTGATGGCATCTTTTAACTCGTGGCATGGTAAGAAAATGCATGGTCATAAGTACCTGCTGACCGATGTATTGAAAAACAAAATGGGGTTTGACGGGTTTGTGGTCGGTGACTGGCTGGGGCACGGGCAGATTAAAGGCTGTAGCAATCAACGTTGTAGTCAGGCAATCAATGCCGGGTTGGATGTGTTTATGGCTCCGTCCGACGCTTGGAAACCGCTTCTATTTAATACCATTGCACAAGTCAAAAGCGGTGAGATTACCGAGTCGCGAATCGACGATGCGGTGAGCCGAGTGTTGCGCGTTAAGATCCGTGCCGGTGTATTCGATAAGCCCAGTCCAGCTAAACGTGCATTATCCGGAAAGCTGGAAATTATTGGTGCACCGGAGCATCGCGCGATCGCTCGTCGTGCGGTGCGTGAGTCATTGGTCTTGCTGAAGAATAAAGAACAACTTTTACCACTGAATCCGCAACAGCGGGTCTTAGTCGCCGGTGATGCGGCACATAATATTGGTAAACAGTCAGGTGGTTGGACGATTACCTGGCAAGGAACCGGTAACAAGAACGACGATTTTCCAGGGGGCACATCCATATTCCAGGGGATTGAGCATTGGGTGTCTGAAGCAGGCGGCGTAGCGGAACTTTCAGAGACAGGCGATTATCAGCAAAAACCGGATGTTGCGATCGTAGTGTTTGGGGAAGAACCCTACGCCGAAGGCAATGGCGATATCGAGACACTTGAGTATCAAGCGGGGAATAAGAAAGACTTGGCCTTATTGAGAAAATTAAAGGCGCAAGGCATTCCCGTCGTATCGGTTTTTATTTCAGGTCGCCCACTTTGGGTTAATCCAGAGCTTAATGCCTCAGACGCTTTCGTAGCAGCTTGGTTACCAGGTAGCGAGGGCATTGGTGTGGCTGATGTCCTGTTCCGCGCGGTTGACGGCTCGATTCGTCATGACTTTACCGGCAAACTGTCATTCTCATGGCCAGCACGACCTGACCAAACGGTGGTGAATCGTGGCGATGCAGAATACGCACCACTACTGCCATACGGTTTTGGGTTGCAATATGGTGAGCCATCAACGTTGTCTGATGATCTGAGTGAAAACCTGGTTGCCGCTGCGAAACCATCGTCGGTTGCTGAGCGTGTGTTATTCCGTAAATCCGTTCAGTCGCCGTTGATCGCGAAGGCCGGTCGCGTACCAGGATTACAGGAAATGAGCAGTAATGTCCTGGAAGTCGAGGGGCTGAAAGTTCGTACTCTGGATCGCGATGTTCAGGAAGATGCGCGCCTGCTGCAATTTGACGGTAGCGACTCGGTTTACGCATTGGTTGCGGAACAGGCAATGGATTTGAGTAAAGATTTTGGCGATTCAGCGGTGTTGCGCATGCAAGTTCGCGTGACCGAACTTGAGGATGCCAAGGTACAGCTCAGCATGTCGTGTGGTGTGTATTGCACGGGCAGTGTTGATATCACAGCGCAGCTGGCAGCCTTACCTAAAAATGAATGGCAGTCGATTCAAATAGGCTTGTCATGCTTTGCTGACGCCGGTGCAAATCTGGCGAAAGTCGAGGTGCCGTTCCAATTGCAGTCGAGCGGTAAGCTTGAGCTGTCGTTTTCGGAGTTGTTGATTACCAACACCGACATGACTGTTTCTTGTCAATAAGTCGCTTCGCGGATTAACGCTCTATTTGATAGCGTAGATCGGCGCCGCTGTCGGCGCCGACATCTGCCTTAATTGACCACGCATCGTTTAATTGATACTTAAGAATCAGCGACTGCGTGGCGTCCAGCAAACCATACCCATAGCCAACGTAAAACTTTGACGAGAGCTGTTTACCCGCTTGAATTGTGGGGCTTTCGCCGTTGACGTCCAATGCCAGATCGGTGAGGCCCAGAGTTTGTTGAATCTTATCTGTGGTTTTTTCAATCATGCTCTGGCTTTGGCCATCGCCACGCAGGGAATTGGCAATGCGTAGTAAAGTAATTCCATCCTGTGAACCCAGATCTGTAACGGGTTTGTCGAAAATCAGTACCGATAAGATGTCCTGATCTGGCATGGTTGGTGTGGAATATAGGTTCAGTCTTGGACTTCGGGCGCGCCCGCTTACCGCAACGCCGGCAGTCATTGAATTGACCGTCTTCTGAGCACGGATGTCGAGTGTGGGGTCATCGATGCTGCCGCCAGTAAACACCAGCTTGCCTTGGTCGATGGCCAAATCCTGCTCATAGGCTTTATATCGTCCGTCTTGCAAATTGATCTGTCCCTCACCGCGTACAATGCCATTGGGGCGTTGGTAGACTCGGAGTTTTCCTGCGAGTGTGGCATCCAGGCCCTGTGCTTGAAAATGGGTCTTTGATCCAAGGTCGATCGTTAGATCAAGGCGTTGTTTCGTGCGTGTGCGTAACGTATCTTCGCCTTCGAGTACAACATCATCGGATGCCATAACAGCACTTTCAGGTACTTTGAAGTCTAATTCTGCCTGCGCAATCACGATGTTGCCGGAGACATCAATCAGGTCATTGGTGATCAATGTCTTGATGTCTAGATCACCGACTGCGAGCATGTCATTGGTGTTGGCAAGTTGTAGATTGCTGCCGCGCGCAGAGAGTGTGATCGTGGGCTGTTTGATTGTTTGTAAATCCACCACACCATTAAACTGTAATTGACCTTCACCTGACTGTAGTCCTCCCGTTAACTGGATTTGTGGACTGCCATTGGAGCGAGCTTGTAGGTTGATGTCTTTCAGATTGAGGCCAAGTTGATGAACTTTGGCTACAGCATCGTCAACATCAGCCGTCACATCGATTGTTGGTGAGGCGACCGTGCCAGCTATAATGGCATCAACGCTAAACTGGCCATTAAGATTAATGTCGTTTAACAGTGAAGGCGGTAACACGGACAGGTCGGCTATTGCCAAGGTGGTTCCACCTTCAATGGCGGCTGCCTGAAAATTTACGCTGCCGAGTGGCTGGGCAACATCGAGCTTTACATGAGCGCTATCGCTGTTCTCAAGTTCTATGTCGGCGCGTAGAGAGAGCGTTGACTGTTGCTCTAATGACAGACTGATTGATTTAAAGGCCAGGCTTTCGGTTTCCAACTGTTCATCATTCAACGTCTCCCAGCTTATCAAAGCGTCGTCTGACCGCAGTTCGCCATTGATCTGGGCCGTGGAGTTAGCGCCTTGTTGCGTCATCTGGATCGCGCCGTTGGCGACGCCTGTCACACGCAGATCGTACAGGCTCATGAAACGATTCAGATTGGCAAGTTGGAGATCATCGAGTTGTACATTGGCATCGAGGGCGTCTGTTGACCTCACAAACTCTGCGCAAACTGATTGAGAGTTGTTAATAAAGCAGGTGTTCGCGAGACTGGCACGGTTCTGACTCACCTCAATAGCCATTGAGTCTTGTAATTGCCAGTCACGTAGCACTGGGTCGGTGAGCGCGATTGTGTTGAACAGACCCGACCAGGTTTGGTCATTTAAGCGTCCGGTGCCGTTGATTGTGAGATTTCGCTCTGGTGTCAGTTCGCCATTCAGTTTCAAGCTGTGATTCGCGCTGGTGCCGGTTACGTTTAGATTTACGTGTTGAGCTAGAACCTGACCGCTATTTTGTAAGCCGGTTAGATCAACCGAGACACGTAAGGGTGCCTCGGCGTCGCGCAATGACAGCGCCGCCTCGGCATTGAGGTTGCCGATAGCTAACCCTTGGATTAGCAGTGACTCTGCAGCCAGTGTGCCATTGATTATGGGTGATTGTTTGGAGCCGGTGAGTTCCCCCTGGCTTTTAATGCGGCCATGCATCTGGGGCAGTATCGTATTTAGATCCGGTGCGTCTAACTGCCAGCTTAGCGCCAGGTTGTCACCTACCTCACCTTCAACATCGGCGACGGTATCACCACTACGAAATTGTGCTTGTTTGATGCGGAGTTGATCCACACCGAGTAAAACATCTAGGTCGGCCTGCATCGGGTGCGATTGTAGTGCTCCACGCGCCTGGGTGAGCAAATTGAATTCTCCATAGCGGCCTGTCAGCTTAAATTCAGCGTCCGTATTAAGTAGCGGATTGGGCTCCAGCAAGGGCCAGGTTGCGTCAGTAAGTTCACCTTCAAGGTTGATTATGGACTTCTGTAGGCCGTGGCTAAGTTGGGCGATAGATCCTGAGGCAACTGCCGTGATCGGTGTCTCCTTACCCTTTTGAGTAAGCTTAGCAGTGTGTACGGTCAATCGATCTTGTGAGTAAGCGATATTCGCGTCAAGCGTCCAAAAAGATAGGGTTGGATTGCCACCTTGCAAACTGCCTTGCAAGGTAGCGTTTAGACCGGCTAATCCTTTCTCAGGTTGAAAGCTGCCATCAAAACTGAGGCTGCCAGGTGTAAGCTCAACGGATTCGCCAAGTAAGGTTTGGCCCTGGATGGCTGCACTTTGGATTTGGCTTTCCCAGTGTATGTCCTTGCTTAATAGATCAGTAAGGTGCCCGGAAATTGTTGTGTGTAGCGGGCTAGTAACCGTTTGTGCTAATGCCAACTTACGCCACTGACCGTGTATTCTGCCGGCGGTGACCAATTGCTGTTCACCGAGTTGCCAGTGCACTTGTGTATGCAAATCGACCGGCCCGCGTGGTTTAGCGCTTAGATCAACAGTGCCGTTAATAGTGACCAAATTCTCTGGCTGCCCCATCAGACCACCGACGGTCAACTTGGCAATGCGAAGCTGATTGTTCTCGATTTGCGCTTGCGCGGCGATTGAATCGATGGCCAGTGATGCCTCCCCACTCTCTGCGTTCTTGAGCGTGAGATTCTGAATCGCTGCATTTTGAACTCGAACTGTCGCTGGGATATTAACGCCTTGCCAAGGCTCGAACGGCGTCTTTTCGGTTGCCGGTTGTAGGCTGATTTGCACCTTGCTTGCTTCGAGTGTTTCTACCAGTACCTGACGGTGTCGTAACGCTGTTGGTTCCCAATACAGTTTTCCGTTATGCACTGTGACATCGCCGGAGCCGAAATCAACGTGTAAGGTTTCAAATGAAAGCTTATTTAAGGAGCCACTCAGACCGCGCACTTCGGTTACCTGTGGAATGCGATTGACCAACCAATTGAGTCCGGACTCTGTTCTTGCCAGCCAAAAAATGAGCAAACCGATGATCGCGATCAGGGCTAAGAGGATATAAAGCCCCCATTTCAGAACAAGCTTCATAGATCGGTCCCGAAACTAAAGTGCAAGCGGACTGGATCACCAGGTCGGTCCAGTGCGGACGCGAGGTCTAATCGTAGTGCGCCAAAAGGGAGACGCCAACGTAGGCCCATCCCAGCCCCCTTTTTGTAGCGGGCATTGCCATCGAATACGTCGCCAGCATCGATAAAAGTAGCCCATGCGAAGTTTGATTTTATTGGGTGCTGATACTCAATACTGCCAACAATCAGGTTTTTGCCAACAGTGGTAACGCCGTTCCGTTCGACGCCAATACTTTCGTAACGATAGCCACGAATGCTGTCATCACCACCAGCTAGAAACCCCAGAGACTCCGGTAATCGAACTGCTTCGTCAATGACGCTGCCAGCAAGTTTGACGCGAGTTTTAATTTTGCCTTTGCCGAGGCTGTGTAAGCTTTTAGCGTCGACGATGATCTGCGCAAGGTCGATGTCGGAGGCCAGATGTTTGTCGGCCCCGCGCATCAGGATGGATGCACTCCACCCTTGCGTCGGGAAATACAGGTCATCTCGCACTGTGCGTGACCATTCCAAGCTGGGCATTATCAGATCCGTGGTTTGTTCGCCTGCAATGCCAACGCGGTTTAATCGTGTGTACTTTTCGCGGCTGGCAGTGAGCCCGAAACTCACCAATGCGTCCCTCCAGCCGACTGTTAACTCAGAACCGATCTTGCTGAGTTTGTATTGACGAGTGTCGCCGATCTCTTCTTCCAGTGACCCGAAGAAATTTAGGCTATCGAGTTTGTCACGCGGTAAGGGTATGCGGTAATTGATGATAGCGGACCGCTTAATTTCAGAGCCACCCAAGCGGAAGTTTAGATTGTGACCGTGGCGATTGACTCGCCGATTCTCAAAGCCGACTCCACCACGTAAACCGGTGTCGGTGCCAGCCCCGATCTCCGCATGATAAACCCGGCTTTTGCTCGGTGTCAGCATGATATTGATAGGCACCACACCAGCCGTGTCGTCAGGTTCCCCGGTTTGTACGTCGACGCTGGAAAAGTAGCCAGTACCAGCCAGTTCTCGCTGCGTTTTGCTTAACGCATCCGAGTCATAAAAGTGTCCGGATTTGGCTGCGATCAGTGGTGTGAGAACGTCGTCGTCTATCTTTTGTTTCACACGTTCTTCAGTTGACCAAATAAGTGAAATGTCGCCGACTTTGTAACGCATGCCACTGTCGAATACCAAGTTGATGTCTGCTTGGCTACGATCCGCGTTGATGGTGATTTTATGTTCGGTGAAACGCGCGTCAAAGTAGCCAAGTCGAAGTGCGGTAGAGAGTAGACTCTTTTTCTGTGCGTCGTATGCCGGTTGTACCAGAATATCGCCAACCTGTAATGGGTAGTTGTCACGCCATTCAGTGAACTCGGCCTGTTGCTGACCCGGTTCAGGGAATGACAAAGTCAGCTGATTGATACGCACAGGTGCATTGAGCTCAATATGATAGATCAGAGTGTCGGTGGCTTCCGTGCTCTCTTTGCGGATCGTCGACTTGTAGTACCCATAGGGTTGCAATGCCTGTTTGATTTCGTTGGTAATACGCCGCTGCAAGCGTCGCATTTCACCCGTGGTAATAGGGCTCGGGTCCTGTAGTCGAGTGGCTAGCCGAACATTTCGCTTCACGTTTTCTAGTAACGGGTCTTCGATCCCTCGGAACTCAAGTTTAGGACGCCCGGACTCACCGGCCACGAGCGAACCCGCTGGAACGCAGCTGACCAAGATTATGCTGAGGATGATGGTGAAAATTTTCACGGTGTAACGTGGTTAACTGATGTTGTCTTTGGTTTATTCGAACTGCGCATACGCTCGGCGTATACCGGTCTGATTACTCGCGCTCGTGTGCTGGTCAAGTGCATCGGTGAGGTAGGCTCGCGCGTGCGCTAACACGCAGTGCTTATTGTCGCCCTCATCTGCACAGTTCAGGATGCTTTTGAACACCTCGGCCATATGCAGCATGGCATTATAATCAGTCGTGACGTAGGGTCGCATTGAACTAAAAATAGATTCACATAGATCGGTAAACGTGTACGTTGGTACACGCACTCTAATCCGCCCTTCGTCATCCATTAGCGCGCCTCCGCGGTGCCTGTGGTTCACGCTTACAGCAACCCCATTGCCAAGCCAATCTAAACAGGTGTTGGCGGTATACGGATCATTGATCCCGGGTGACAGCGCACGCGCGGCAATTTGCACCAGTTCCTCAA
>JAUHZM010000374.1 GCA_030426005.1 Gammaproteobacteria bacterium | reverse complement strand
TTGCGACTGGACCAAAGTTTCCTGAAGGGGCTCGAACGCGAATATGACCACTGTTCACCACTTCGAGACCACCGGCGACAGACTCACCGAACCGCACGATGGAGGCGTGATTAAATCCGGCACCAAAGAGTTCAACGATGTTGCCACCTTGAGGCGGCCCTCGGGTTGGCTGCACGTCGTCAATATCCACTCGTGGCAAGACCACAATCGCGCCTTGTTTAACCGCTCTTATGGCATTCACTTCAATACTAACCGGAAGACTGGTCACACGGCGACTGAGGAACAAATTGGGCATATCGATTTCCAATTCGTTGTCGCTCAGAAGCGTGATCATACTGTCAGGCAGCAGTAATTCTCCGATGCGCACGGTGATATCACCGACCTCTGAACCAAAGCCTTGGCCCAGGATCAAAGCGCGCTCTGTGCCGTCTGCGTGGAAAAAGTGGTTTGCGGTGCCGCCAGCCACTACTCGACTGACCGTATCGATGATTGGTCGAGACCCTGAACGCAGCGTGTACTTAGCTTCCACCGGCGTGCTTAGCGCTCTGGTATCCAGTGCGCGAATCGCGGTATTGACCGACAAGGTAAACTCGCCGGTGTATTGATTCTGATCGGAGAATTTAACTGCAATATAGGCACCGCTCAGCGTATTCACAGGGTCAAGTTCATAAGCAGTAGATGGCAACGGTGTCGCCGTAGTGTCTAACAGCTGAACACCTGACTCAATCACCGCGGACTGCGTATTGATCAGTTGATTAAACTGAATTCGAATTTCGTCATTCGCAGCGATTTCCGCGCCGCTTGCCGGTGATATTTGGCTAACAACTAGTGCCGGACTCGGCGTGGTTACCGCGCCTCGTCCATTAAACGTCAGGACACCACCGTGATGCGAGAATAACTCTGCGCCCGGCTCACTGATGTTGTTCCAGTACACAGTCTCGTACGAACCACTCTGATTAAGTTGTAGCACGATAATTTCATTGGTGGTGGTCACCGTAATTTGACCGTGCTGAACCAGCATGGAGGCGCCGTACAGCCCATTGACCACACCACGTTCCACTTTGGTGACCTGATAGCTGGCTGGCGCCTGATCCAAGGACTCAAAAACAGCTAAATACAATGCTTTGTCACGCTTGATCAACACATGGAGCTTGCCTGCCAACCATTGCAAATCAATCGGCTGACCCTGTAATTCGCCGGTGTTGAATTGCAACGCACCATAACCTGCAGGCGGTGCCAAACCGTCATCAGCCAGGTCGTAGAACCGCACAAAACCGGTACCGAGTTCGTCGGCCACAGACATCGCTAGGATACGTCTTACTGGATCGACATCCACGTCCGTTGCCACGTGTCCTGGAATCGCAAAGTTCTGTACTAGCAGTGGCTGCGTCAGATCCGTGACATTGACCACGCTGAGGCCATCGCGCCCGGTTGCCATGTAAAGCGTGTTATCCAAAGCGGCCACACCACTTACTGGCTCAGCGGTCCGCAGTTGAGACAATCTAATCGGATTTTCCCAGATGCCGATATCGAATATCTCCAGACCGGACTCCATCAAGAATCGGTTAGTCGTATTGGGTTTTGCGCCGTCCAATACGCCAGCAAAGAGAATGTCATCGCGGATTTCCGCACCACCTAACACGTGCGGGGGATAATTTGGCAACCCGAATCCAAGGCCATTCGCCAGGGTATAGACTAGTTGACCGACCAGAACTTCTTGATCCCCGATGGCGAGGTATACTTGGTAGCGTTCCGGCTGCACCACGCTGGGTACACGGAAGGTAAATCTGGTCAGACTGCGTACATCGTCCTTCAAGTCAACGTCGTAATAGCCAAGCGGATTAATCGTGGTGCGTATTTCCTCTGTCGCCGAGCGCATGATAACGCGAGTACCAGGCAAGATAACCGAGTGCGAGGCTTGAATAGTTGCCTCGTTTCCACCACGTATATCCACTGTTTCGGTATCCAGCTCGAATTCAGCATCGCTTAATTTGTCGCCAATTAGAATCGCACCGGCGACGGTCGTCACGAACTCCTCGTTAACCACACGCAGAGCGTGCTGCCCAATGGACAACGGCAAGAGGCCAAGTGCTGAGGCTGGAATCTGCAATGTGTTTTGATCAACGAAGACAGTGCTTACCAAATATGAGCCAACCCAAACTTGGGTAGTGGGCTGGAAGCCTTCACCATGCACAGTATCACGCCCTGATTCTCAGAATGAAAGACATTACCATCCAGTTCATTGACGACGGGCTTGATCGCGCCAGAGGTGGCAGCAATAAGCTGCTGCGAGTATGCTCGCCATTGGCCAGAGCCACGTAAA
>JAUHZM010000001.1 GCA_030426005.1 Gammaproteobacteria bacterium | reverse complement strand
TCAAACAGGTTTTCTTCATCGAGATAATCCTGACCTCGATATGGCTGCTCCTTGGTGAGCAAGGGGTTCCGGTCAACCGCAAGTACGCGAATATTTTGGAACAGTGGCACTAACACTTCTTCGTTTCCGTCGTCAGACTCAGCAAATTCACCCGATAAAAAGATATCGACATGATCTCCAACGGAGAGCAGACCCGCATTACTGGTCAGGTTATCTACCTCCAGGGTGACTGCACGTTGACCGTCTTCAAGCAACTCTGAAAAACGTTCAATCAATACGCCTTCCAGAAAATGCGTTAACAACGGCTCACCACTCGACATTGGAAATTTCAGCAAGCTGCCATCAATTCCCTCGAACATGTCTGGCGTAATTACTGCTGCTGATAAATTTAGGGCTGACACCTGTGCCACAGCCAAATTTTCAGCACTGACAGTTGTTCCGGCTGGCAGATCAGAATTAGCGACCACCACGTCAACTAACTCGCCGCCACTCCCGGCCAGACTGCGTTTCAGGTTTTCTTCGGCATCGGACAAATAGCTGGTCGCAGCAAAAAATGCCAACGCGCCAACAAGGAGCGCTGCTAGGAGCAGGCCCCAACTCTTCAAAAAATCTTTCATAGCGTTCGGTTACTTTTTCGGAGACGGAAGTGATTGTGCGTAGATATACGCGGAGTGCTCTTTCTTGATCGCTTCCTCAAGCAACACAACAACACTTTTATTTTTCCCCGGCACCGGGATTAAGAGAACTGAAACAATGGCGATGAGCCCGATGAGGTATTCAACCACGGTAGCTCCGCGTGCCCGATTCAGCCGAACGCGATATGTCTTCTTCATTTGTGAGTGGGTAGTCATAGCTTTTAGAGTAGGGTATAGCTAGTTTTTATGATCTTTTAGTTAATGGATGTTGCAACGCCGTATGTTTTGCCATCTCGACTGACAAAGCTTAAATTCAACTTCTTCCCCCCTTTATTCATAGCCAGCGCGTTGCCTTCATTAATGTTTTCCGGCGGGCCACCGAGTACTTGCCAACCATCGGACTGCATGCGCAAATAGAACCTAAGGTTTTGTCGAACACTTTGCGAGTTCTCAAATAACAGGGTTCGTGTCTCAATGCCGCCATCATCAGATTTAATGTCATTGATAATCTTGCTTTTCGGCGGGGTCGGGAAATCTTTGCCAATGCCAGACTGCAATTTTTTAACATGGGCCGACCCAGCCTCGACCAAACGAAACATCGGGGTAATACCCATAGTTCCATGTGTCATCGCCATTGTGTTTTGCTCAATCTGCACCGTCATCAGATAGTCGCCTTCTCGATGCGACAAAATACGCCAATCACCAAATAGGACATTGGTCATTTCATCACCCCATTCGGATTGGTAAAAAGCAACGATGTCGTCCTCATCATCTTTGCTCTTGAATTGATAGGCCCGCATTTCAAGGCCGTTGTAATCCATATTGTCAGCCACAATGACCACATCCATGTTTTTTGAATATGGAAACTCAGGGTAACCCTTGGCATTTGCGTTACCACATAACGCAAGACTGATAACGAGTAGAAAACTGATCTTTTTAACGGTGAGAAAAGTCATGATGCATTGCCTCAACAATTATCGACTGCGGTAGCGCGTCAGTCTGGAACCTGGTACGGGCTCGGAATCAACCCGTCCAATGTCCAATGAAGATGATTTCAGCGGGTCAAAGAAGAAACCCGCAACGTCCTGAAGAACGTCTGTCACTTCGCCATCGATCCAGTCCTGCGGCAAAAATGGCGTGACACGTTTCTTGGCATCGTCAGGTCCTCCCACGTTCCAGCCATCAGT
Source organism: Gammaproteobacteria bacterium (assembly GCA_030426005.1). Lineage (GTDB taxonomy): Bacteria > Pseudomonadota > Gammaproteobacteria > Arenicellales > Arenicellaceae > Arenicella. Next base: position 49,171 of record JAUHZM010000001.1, on the reverse strand, counting down.
CAGGATCGCGGAGTGTGTAGTGAAATTGGGTTTCACGCCTTTGAATTCCGGGATCCAGGAGAATTCTTTAATTTCTACTGAGACTTGACCTGAGTAATAACCTTTTTGATTGACTCTGGCGTTACCAAAACGGTTGATGGTTCCAAGCACGTTAGTAATTAGCCGCGTCGCCTCTCCCGGTGGACTGGATTCAGTTTGACTGAGTTGAACAAATGAATCTTCACCAGCCACTTCGCCTTTCTTGACCAGCAGGTTGTCATATCGATCACGACGTCGTTTGGTCGGATTATTGAAACGAGCCATGGGGTCGTATACCAAACCTTTCAAATCGCGGTGCTGCTCGCTATGTAGAACCGTGTCTGGTTCACTAAAAATTCGATGATGAATTTCATTTTGCAGCTGAGCATTGGACTTTGCCAGATTTCGGTTTGGGTGATAACTCGGACGATTTTGAAACCAAACTGTTCGTTCCCATGCAGCGTATCGGCCACTCATCTCGACCTTATGACGAGTGTCGATCATTTTCCCCATCAGTGGCACGAGTGTTATTACGCCAACAAGCACGAATCCGGCGACAACCACGAACTCCGCCCAAACTGCGCCTCGTTGATCACGGCACCGGTCTCGGCATCCCGTATTCTTCATTCTAGCGCCCATCATAAATTGATCCCCGCAGCAGCGGCCATCACAGCGACCCTCTCAGCGGATGAGGTCTCGACCAACCGTGGCTGCCAAAACGGGTTATATAGATTCCCGTACTCCAGATTATTATCTTTGCGACGCCACAGGTCTCTCGGCCTTGAAAAATAGGGCTCGGCTTTGCTGATACTCAGCATTTGATCCTTGGCAATACCACCGTCTTTAGCCACATCGTATCGCTGCTGCAGATTGTAATTGGGTATATCCTTAGATGCCTCTTTCCAAGTGCGGACCGGCTTAACCGGTTTTTTCAAAATTGACACCATGGCAGGTCCTGTTTCCCGCAAGCCATCCTCTTCAAGGTCATAGAATGGTCTAATACTCCGGGTGCGAGCTAGGTTATTTCGCGAGTCGGTCCGCCTTGCCCACCAAGCAGCTGAACTATTGCGCCAGGCACCACCCCACCGACGAGTGTCACGCCTGTAGTTGTAATACGAACCCTGGTTTAGCGCGTGTCCGGCTCCCCACCCAAGTGGAGCCTTTAATAAACAGCCAAACCAACAAGGTCCAACTCGAACCCGCATCGTGTCCATTGCCGTCCATTCCCACACATATTTATTTCGTATTGCGCGGCGACGAAAATCATTTCCGCCGAGACCTCGCACTGTGCCAGCGAGGTATCGCGTATAGCGCGAGTTTAAGAACTTATCTTGCGAGCCTTTGACAACTTGTTCAAACTCACCATAACGTTTCAGGTGTAAACGATTTTTTCGACCACCGCCACGCACACTCGGCTCCGTATTACGCTCGAGTGTTTTATTATGCTCGGAAATAAAATTGGCAACCGTGTATGCACCAACGACCACAGAAGACTCAATATCCGGGTCGTTATCTTTGGCTACCTTGTTGAATACCTGCTGACTCGAAACCAGCATGCCATTGTGAAACAGGGTCTGAGATGTACTTAGCAACCCCAAGATTATCTCATTCATCGGGATAACTGCTTTAGCTGCCTTGTCAAACGCACTCTCCATCGCCTCTGCTGCTTTTTCCAGCAGTGCCGTGATCCGCTTGATTACCGGCCCAACGTATGGAATAAACTGTGCAATGTCGCCAATGATATCGATGTTGGAGGCAGTTCTTTCAATCATATGACCATACGAACTCAAGCCAACCATCTGTCCAATAGCGATTTGATTAGCAACCATCGCTCGATTTGTGGTTGCAATAAAATTTAGGTCCCTGGAGACAAACGTCGCTACACTGTATGCGGCGGCGTCAGAGGCGTTCTGGCCACGCATTTTATGGGTTGTCACCTGCCCGACGTCATACAGCGAAAAAATGGTCAGGGCCATTGTCGTCATCAAAATAACGCCTAGAACAGTAGCGTAACCGCCTTGCTGTTTTCGAGAATTGAATCTGTACATTCTAAATACCTCTGACTGTCTTGGGTCGTGGTCGAAGCACTACCTAATAAAAATTTTCCGGGAGAAATGCATCGTCTGGCATTGACTCACAGAAGTCTCGAGCAACTAAATACACTTCTTCTGGGCTTGCTAAGGCAAAAATTTTAGGAAAAATTGTGTCGTAATAGCGCTTACCAGTTTTCCCCTCAGCCATATTTTCATAGCTAACCATGTCTTTGGTGCCAACTTGTGGATCTGTCATGCCACTTTCAACGCGAATACGGTAATCCGCGAGCACATTCCTGGCGTTCTCACCCCAGTGATCACAAGTTAGTCCTGCACCCGGTCCCGCAAAAGTCGGAAGTACGGGCACAATCGAAAGAGCCAACGCCAGACACAGCAAACTCATTTGAGTAACGCGACTAGCTTGAATCAAATTTACCAACATAGTTTTGCTCTGTTTAAGCGTTTAATTTGCAGGCACCAACTCTACCCGGCGGTTCATTGAGCGACCTGTTTCAGAGAGATTACTCGCCTTCGGAGCCAATGGCCCCACACCGCGCGCAACCAACATCGCTGAAGGTATCCCGTAGTCCCTCACTAACGCTGAGACCACCGAGTTAGCTCGCCGCTCAGACAATGTTAGGTTATGCGTAAAACGACCTTGACCATCGGTATGACCTACGACGTAAAACTGACGTTTTGGATGACGCTTCAAATACTCTGAAATATCTTTCAATGCCGGGCTTGAGCTCGACTGCAAGACGTCGCTGTCTGTAGCGAAAAATAAACCGTCCAATACCACTCTACCGGCACGATCAATCTCATCAAACTCGATAGCGATATCAACCGCCTTGGTTTCAATTACCTTTGGAGTAACGATGTCTTGCGCCAAATACAGCTTGTTACCTCTGTACTTGTAGATAAAGTAAATCAACCAGGTTGAATTGTCGGTATTGGTTTGGCGTGCTACCAAATAATGAAAGTCGGTATTGACTGGGCCGGACTGACGCACCTCCGCATAAGCAGAAGAAACTGACGACTTTCCAACCAGTTCATAGACCAAATCGCCACCGCACTCTGCATTGGAGCAACTGAATACCAGCTCAAAGTTTTTATCGGAAAGCGCATCATAAAAACTTTGGTATACCTCGAGGGTATTGTCTTGGTCAGAACCTACAAAAACCGAATGCACAAGCTTGCCGTTAATGACTTTAGGCGCAAGCACGCCATCATCACCAATAGGCTTCACCGCCACCGGGTATGAAAAATATGACTCCTCGAAGGTTGAGTACTCACTAAGCCCAGGGTAAACACCGACCAATATTTCAGTTGACGCCCAGCAAACAGTCTGCGTTGCGGAACCTGACACTATCAGCACCAGAAACAGCACACGCTTTAAAAAGATCAACATAGCCTAAACAACACGCCACACAGCAATCGTGACGAACAGGAATTGCAAACCAGCCGCGAAACCGAGAATATCTGGATAGGAAGAACCTCGACCGCGATGGAAGAATTGGGTAAGCGGTAGTACTCAGCTTATCCAAGCAACCGCTTACCCTAAGCCGTTAAACGACCTCAGCAAAAATTACTTTACACCGTTGGTGGCGCTTTGGTTGTAGTTGCTCAGGTTGTTATTGGCTTTCGCATTGGCTTTGTTCTTAGTAACCGCTTTGTTGACTTCTGTCATATCAGCAGATTCACCACCAAGCTCTTGTGTCATGCCTGACATTTGGCCACGGATTGCTTTACCAAAGTTACTGTATACACCGATAGCCGCGATTGCGATCAAAGCGACGATGATGATGTATTCGGTCATGCCTTGACCGCGTTGACGTTTTTTCGCGTTAAGAACTACATTATTCATTTGAAACTCCTAGAAATAGTCGTGGTTAAGGATTTAAAGATCAGCCTGAACCTTAGAAAAATGGGTCAGTTCATACTGAAATTAAGTTGCGCAAACCATGTTTTGCAGCCTGCACGTTATAAATTCGCGGCAACGCATGATCAAACAGCTGAGATCAATGCGCTAGCGCCAATTTATCTTTAGATGCATGCCGTGAGTCCGTTTGAGGAACGGCGTGAGGTGGGTATTAGGGTATGAGCTCGCGTGACAGAGCTAGTCAGAATGCTGCGGGGGTAGAAACATGCGATCGAAGGAACATCAGCACACAGGAGTGCACCTCGTCCCCGATGAAGACGGTCGTACGTAGGTTTAACAGCATTTCAACAAGTTCTGACACCGCACACTCCTAAACGAGTCACAGCATACAAAATTTGTTTTATACGCCCCCCCGGAAAACCCACGGACGTATCGTTAATTAAATTGCGACTTCGCGAAAGTCAATTTAGCTAACAATATGTTCAGCTTATCTTACTTTTTTGTCACGAGTCAATAAACTTGAAAAAAAAAATTTCAAAAATAAACACAACAAATTCATAAGCTTACAATCAGCTAGCACAAAGGTCGCAACTCTTCAATCATTTTTTTAGGCAAAATTCCAGTATCGAACCTACCCAATTCCAATGCAGGTGCGACTCTACTCGCACTCTATTACAAGATTATTAAAGCTTCAGATTAATAGACATAATGTCTCGATATGAAAGCAAGAGACAACTATCGTTCTCGCCAATTGAATTATTGAATCGCCACTCCATAGCACACTTAAAGTTTCCTTCAGCCAATAAAAAAGCCCTGCTCTGACGAGCAAGGCTTTTTTATTGGCGTCCCCAAGGGGATTCGAACCCCTGTTACCGCCGTGAAAGGGCGGTGTCCTAGGCCTCTAGACGATGGGGACGTCTATTTTTCCTTCACTTTCACCTGTGGTCTTTGCCAGGTCACTCTTTTTTGGAAAAATCCAAAAGAGCCCTCAGCGCGGGAAGCTCGGCTTCCGTTCGCGCAGCGAACTTCGCGAATGAACTGGTGGAGCTAGGCGGGATCGAACCGCCGACCTCTACACTGCCAGTGTAGCGCTCTCCCAGCTGAGCTATAGCCCCAGACCTCGAAGGAGCGCGTAAGATACGCGTCCAAACGGAATCGGTCAACCCTTTTTTAAAATTTTTTTATGAATTTATTTAAACTGAGTATCGCGTCGCTTTTAGGGGCGATATAAGAGGCCAAGCGCAGCCCGCAGCAGGCCTCATACACAGCCAATAAATTAGTTATGTGTCAAACAATGAGGTCGAGTTACGGCAGCGACAACGAGTTAAATAAAATTTCGTCACCGTGTGAAGATTGGCTAAAAAATGAACTAGCGACTAAAGATACGTGAAAAAAATCCACGCTTTTTAACTTCACGTGCTAGACGCTGGTTTTGTGCCTGAGATACATGCCGCTGACGCTGCAATTCGGAGTCCCAGGTGGTGAGATTAGAAAACTCCAAATCTGGGAACTCTGAGAGCGCAAACTGTTTACTCAACCCAGTTGCCATCAAATTCGCCGCTTTCACGTTAGTACGACCAAACAGACTGCCCGACACGCGTGCCGATCGCAGATTACTCTCCTCAAGTGAGGCCTGAGAAAAATCGGCGCGTGTAAGCCGACTATTGGCCATGTTAGCGCCTTCCATCCGCGCATGCCGAATAATCGCCCCACTGAGAATAGCCGATCGCAGATTAGCCGTTTCAAAATTACTAAACAAAAGGTTCGCATTGGAGAAGTCCGTATTGAACAAATTGCCGTTCATAAAATCGGCGTTCTCCATTTGCGCGCCACGCAATTTTGCGGAAGTTAGCTCAGCATTGCGCAAACTGGCATTGTTGAGCTTGGCATCAATCAAACGCGCACCGAAAAGCTTGCTGTTATCAAGCTTGGCTCGATTAAGATTACAACGCAAAAATAGCGCACCTGACATTTGCGCACCGGTGAAATCAGCTTGCGTTAGATCACAGTCCGTAAAGTCCGCTGCGCTCAAGTGAGCACGACAAAAACTTGCCTCACTCAAATTAGAACTTTCGAGACTGGCACCAGACATAGAGGCTTCATCAAATCGTGCGGAGGTGGCGTCACAATGGCTCAAATTAGCGCCGTTGAGTCGCGCGCCCATCAACTTAGCCTGGTACAAATCCGCACCAGACAAATCAGCACCGGTCAGATCCGCCTGTGATAGATCAGCCCCAGACAGATCCGCACCAGCCAGGTTCGCGCCACGTAGCGTCGCTTGCGACAAATTCGCACCAGCAAGGTCACTGCCGGTCAAGCTGAAACCGGACAGGTCGTACCCTGAGAGCTTCTTGATTTGCCTGGCATCTACCATGTTTACTACCGCGAGATAATTGCTAAAACAGATCCAGCGACACCTGATGATCGAGGTTGATACTGAATCAGACTACTGTACTAGGTCGTGCTTTGAATTCAGTCGAGTCCAAACACACTGACCATCCACCTTGTCGTCGAGGCGGGTTAGCCATTCTACATGATCTTCCAACTCTTGGTTACTTGGTTGCACCAAAGGTAATGCTAAAGTTGCATAGTTCACACTGGCCTGACTACCTTGCAAGGCGTTCTCACTACCTGCCGCGCTATCCAGTGACAAACTAGCTTGACCACCAGTCATCGCGAGATACACATCAGCTAAAATTTCGGCATCAAGTAGTGCGCCGTGCAACTCACGGTGACTGTTGTTTATCTCATAGCGGCGACACAACGAATCCAGGTCATTGCGCTGCCCCGGAAACATCTTACGCGCTTGAATCAGTGTGTCATGCACACCGCAGAACTCTTCGATTCGCTGCGCTTTCTCGTCGACCTTCAGCAGTTCCGCATCCAGGAAGCCCACGTCAAACGCCGCGTTATGAATAATCAGTTCAGCTCCGCGCAGGTAATTCACCAAGCTTTCTGCAACGTCTTCAAAGTACGGTTTATCAGCAAGAAACTCATTGGTAATACCATGCACTTCAATTGCCCCCTGATCGATCTCACGCTGGGGGTTTAGATATTGATGGAAATTATTCCCGGTCAGCTTGCGATTTATCAGCTCGACACACCCGATCTCGATAATGCGATGGCCTTGTCGGTGCTCCAGACCTGTGGTCTCAGTATCCAGTACGATTTGACGATCATAGTCGCTCATTGTTTTACTCCAACTCGTCAATGCCGCGATTCGCTAATGCATCCGCGGCTTCATTTCCAGCAATCCCGGCGTGCCCTTTGACCCAGACCCAGTTTACCGTATGTCGATTCACTTCCGCATCCAGCGCCTGCCACAGATCGGCATTTTTAACTGGCTTTTTCGCTGCTGTCTTCCAGCCCCGCGCCTTCCAGTTTTGGATCCACTCTAAAATCCCCTTACGCACATATTGTGAATCGGTGTACAACACCAGATCACACGGGCGCTTCAAGGACTGCAACGCCTTGATCGCCGCGGTCAATTCCATGCGATTGTTGGTCGTGGCTGGTTCACCACCGAACAACTCTTTGCGGTGGTCGCCGTACATCAGCAATGCGCCCCAGCCACCCGGACCGGGGTTGCCCCGACAAGCGCCGTCGGTATAAATCTCTACTTGTTTGGTCACTATGAATATTCTATGAGTGCTTACTGCTACGCGGCGCAGAGGCTCTGACCGCCGCCGCCAGCTTAGGTTTGGAGGATCGAAAACGCACGCGCCCCACCAGGTTCATGCCGACATCTCGTTTCTTGGCGGTGATCATATAGCCCCCGCCGAACATGGGCAACCAACGATCACCAACCGATTCCAAAAATCGTAAGGAGCGCATCACTCTAGCCCGACGTGACAACGGCGCATACTGAAACATGGCACTGGCAACCACCTCAAAGCCCAATAGTTGCAACCAATCAGTCACTCGCTTCACCGTGTAGTATCTCCCCTGCATGACCGCCTTGGGGCGCAAGAAGCGTTGCACGCCAAGTAGACTGGTCGGATTAAATCCGGTAATGACAATATGACCTTCAGACATCAATACCCGGTGCGCTTCTCGCAGCACCTGATGCGGAATCGAGTGACGCTCTAGCACGTGTGGTAAGACCACCATCGCAAACGAGTTGGGGGCAAACGGCAAGAATGCTGGGTCCGATATCAAGTCGGCATTCTGTTGCACATACTGTGTGGTCCGCACCAGATACGGCAGTTCTAGCGCATCGATCAGCTGCTGATCAATCTGCGTGCCGATTTGTAATGCTTTTGGTCCGACCGCCTGTTTGAGGCCAGCATTGAGAAAGGGTTGCTCAGTGGCAAAATAGTGACTCGCGTAGTCACTTTGACGCCAAGTAAAAATTGACTGCTCGTTGTGTTGCACTGTTGTCATTCCAGCTTTTCGATTACACTCATCTTACATGAAATCGGGGACAGCGACATTGACTGTTCACCAGCCCATCTTTACTATGCGCCGATGAATTTTAAACCGCTTGTTACTCTTTTCTTGCTTGTATTGTTGTCAGCTTGTGGCCACCTCGACTCTGATCGAGCCACGTCGAGCTCAGACACGGAGGCAACGTCAAATCTGCCACCGCACACCGATGATGAACAGGGTGATGAAACCGATAAAATAGTACTCTCGGATGCAGAGCTCGAAGCCGCAGATGCCGCACCGAGTGCGGATGAATCTGCCCACGGCGACTTGTTCGCGCGCATGCGTGCGGGATTCACCTTACCCGAGTTAGATTCAAAGTACGTACGCGAATACGAACGTTGGGACGCGACGCACCCAACCTATTTGAAAAATTTGTTTGTCCGCGCCACGCCATTTTTGTATCACATTGTGGAAGAAATAGAAAAGCGTGGCCTACCGATGGAATTAGCCTTGTTGCCCGCGGTTGAGAGCGCTTATAAACCCGAAGCGGTTAGTCGTTCTCGTGCTGGTGGGCTATGGCAGTTTGTCCCGGCCACTGGCCGTGAGTTTGGCCTGCACGACACCTGGTGGTATGACGGTCGACGTGATGCTATCGCGTCCACCAATGCCGCACTGGATTACTTAGAGCAGCTCAACAAGATGTTCGAAGGCGATTGGTTCTTAACCCTTGCTGCTTACAATGCCGGCCCAGGGACAGTACGCCGCGCAATTAAACGACATCGACCACAACACAAAGCCGTCTATAAGAACCTTAACCTAAGATCCGAGACTCAGCGCTATGTGCCAAAACTGCTGGCGCTGCGCAATATCGTTCAGAACCCAAAAAAGTTCCAAGTAACACTACCCAAAATCGCCAGTAAACCGTATTTTGAAGTACTGGAATTACCTGGCCAAATAGACCTTAATCATTTTGCCGAACAGACGCAAATTGACCGTGACCTTCTACGCCACCTTAATGCAGGATTTAAACGCTGGGCCACTGCGCCGGACGGACCGCACCGCATTCTGGTACCCATCGGTAATGGCGACATGATCACACGCGCGGAAGCGGCAATCGCCTCAGCACCTGCCATTCGATTTCAAAACCATCGTGTGCGTCGCGGCGACACACTGAGCGGTATTGCGCGTCAATACGGGGTTAGCGTGGCATCATTGCGTAAAGCCAACCACCTCCAGAACAATATGATTCGCGCGGATCGCAACTTGGTGGTACCCGTGCGTGGTGGCGAACTGGCTGCCCTTGATATGGCTAGCGCGCAGACCGAAGTCGTGCATCACGTCCAGCGCGGTGACACACTGTGGTCTATTGCGCGCCGCTACAATGTGCAGCTACGAGAACTGTTGGACTGGAATAATTTTGCGCGCAATCAGATCTTGCAATTAAATCAAACAGTGTTAATTCGCCCCAGCTTGAATTAATTGTCGCGCTGACGCAGAAAAACCAGGGCATCTTCACGCGTCCCGTTAGGGGTCGAATAATACTGCTTACGCACCGCGATCTGCTCAAACTGCCACTGGCGGTACAAATTCTGCGCCTTCAAATTACTCAAGCGAACTTCCAGAAACAGCTTATTGCAATCTCGAGCAGCCGCTAATTCCAGCACATCCTGCAGCAGCCGGTGCCCCAAACCAAGCCCCTGTACTGAGGGCGCGACAACCACGTTTAGAATCTGCAGTTCGTCCAAAACACTGCTGCAAATGTGGTAGGCCAGCACTTGTTGCTCACAACACAACACACGACACAGATAATCACTGGTCAAGGCTTCCTCAAAGGACAATCTGCTCCATGGGCTCACCTGTGCGGATTGCTCAATCTGCAGCACAGTGGAAAGATCAGCATCCATCATATTGCGCGCCTCAACTCCTTGATCGAGTATGCGCTGTTTTAATTCGGACGCCATTTAAAGCGGTTATCGTGATTGACGATACCAGCGCAGCGCGGCAGATAAATCGTGCCATACATCCGCTTTCAGCTCATTATGTTCAAGCATCTGCAAGGGACTGAAGGTCGGCACCACGCGTACCCCGGTCGAAAAGCAAGTCTGCGGTTGTTGCCGCAAGACACCCAGTGGCTCATTAGCTTTCAACACAGATTGTGCAGCGAACTCGCCAAATGCCACTACCACCTTTGGCTCGATCAATTCAATTTGTCGGCGCAATATGTCATGGCAGGCTGGCGACAAACTCAGATCATCCGTTGGGGCACATTTAAACACGGTGGTGGTGTAAACCTGAGCCCGCTCGAAGCCACAGGCTGCCAACAATGCGTCATACAGGCTACCAGCTCGGCCATTGCAGATTTGTCGCTCACGCAAATCCGTGGAAGTTGGCGAATCAAACACGAACAACCACTCAGCTTGCTGACTGCCATGGCCCAGCACGGCATTATTAGTATTGCAACTCGGGCACAACAGTCCTGTATTGATCATAGACTGCAGCGCGGCCCAGTCTGCAACGGCTACTGGATCGGTAGTCGCCGGTTCTGCGACTACCGCTTCTGGGGCCGCAAGAATTTTCGGCATCGACTCGGCTAGCTCAGGAACAGGCATGACTGGTGCCATTGTCGGCGTCAGGGTTGGAACCTGAACATCCGCTTGTGGCGTCGTCGCCGCTTCAGGTTCTATGGTAACGATCGGCTCAACATCTTGCTGAGCAGTATAGTCAGAGACACCAACCGCTACGTCTTCCGGTATCGCCACGGCCCCCAACTCAATCGATTCAGGCTGCGACTCACTGACTTGCTGTACTGGCTGAGAGCGCAGACGCCACGCTTGGACGTGCAGTTGATCGAGTAGTACGGACTTCACGGTCAGAACACCAAGATCAAGCCAGCGAGCAGAACAACGCCAAACAACAAGAGACCAGCAATAAAGGCGATAAACGCAAACAGCGGGTTTGCCAACAGTGTCACGCCGCCGATGGTATCGAATACGGCACTGAACGCCTCTTCGTTGCGCACTGCATTCAATGTGCTAAATAGCCCGCGCACGCCTTTTTTCTCACCCAAGTGCATTGCTTTTAGGTGTCCAACCAACTGGCTATCGCCATCCATCAAACCGGCAACGTGCGTTGGCGCTTCGCTCAGCTGCGACAAAACAAACCAGATAAAACCCCATAACAGAGCTGGCAAGCAGACAATCAGACACTTAATCAGATTCCACCACCAAACCGAGTCGGGCAAATAGACCAACCAGGCCAGATAGGCGGACGCGAGCACGCCGAATCCGACAAACCAGCTCACTTTGCGCAATAAACTCTGCGCCACATCCCCAATTCGCGCGACAATGCGAACCACTTTTTCGCGGGTATCGACGGCCTGCTCGGATACTGGATTATCGATAGGTTTCACACAACACCGTAATAAACTGGTTAAGATCGGACGCGGGCAACTCGTTGATTCCGGCTGCTGCCGCGCGACCACCACCGGTAGCAAACTGCCGGCAAACAACGTCTGCCCCTTGTTTGTTATTCAGCGGTGCTCGAACGCTGACTAAAAACTGTCCATCACTGCGCTCGGTAAGCACAGCGTGTGCGAGGTCAGGCGCGCGATTGGCTAGATCATTGCCGAACACACCACTCACTCGCCTGGCCCAAGCTTCATTGGGTAAAATATAAATCTCGGCCTCAGATGACTGGTGGTGCGGTGTCGCTGCAGCGGCCCGCGCCATGTCCGAATGGTAGCCATTTTTCAGCGTCCCAAAAGTATCAGCGTCTTCCATCATAAAGTCGAAAGGGGATGCAAATTTCATTGTGCGCTGGGCTAGCACCGCCGGGTCAAAATACAGGTCATCGAGGTCAGCCCCATACCCATTGTAGTTCAGGTAGATACCGAGCGCCTCTAGCGCCTGCAACTGCTCGTCATTTAAATTCAGTGACTTTGCCAATCCGCGCGCTGACTTTTGCAGGTTATCACCGAAGGTACCGACCACGGCCCAAGCCAGGTAACGGCCCTTCAATTGCTGATTGATCAACAAGCTGGTACAAACATCTGGCGTGGTGTTGATTAAGGTGGTGAGGTTGGGATGATTTGGAATATCGCCAGCAAAGTGGTGGTCACAGTAAAACACCGTCGCACCCGAACCTAAAACCCGATCCAGCTCAGCACGGTTTTTATCAAGCGATATATCAAGTACCGTCACCAGGTCACCGTGATCAACCTCAACACGGTCTAACAATTTAATATCACGCTTTATTCCGGTAACTAGCTCCGACTCGACCGGCTGATGGAGTCGCAACTGCGTCAGTGCACAGATACCATCCGCATCCCCATTAAAGCAGTCAACATAACGCATTAGACGACCGCCTGCCATTCAGCTTCTTTAAAGCCCACCAGTGATGGGCCAGACTCGTTCACCAAAAAGGGTCTTTTAATCAGCTTTCCATCATTCGCCAGTAGGGCCAAGGCATCCGCCTCCGACATCGTAGGCAGCGAATCCTTTAATTTTAGCTCGCGATATCGAACCCCAGATCGATTAAATAAACGGCCAATTTCACCGTCGTACGCGGCTAACATGGTCTGCAACTCGTCAATTGTTGGTGGTTGCTGGGTAATATCGATCGACTCAAACGGAATATCGTTCGCACGCAAGAACTTCACGGCATTGCGACAGGTTGAACATTTGGGGTACTGATAAAGCTTCATGAGATGGCTAGGAACAATTAAAAGCGCAATTATAGTACCTTCGGCCGACAGCGTCAGCCGTTGCGCAGCGTTATTGAGCGCTAGCGGGTTGCGGCGCTGTGGTGGACGGTAACAGCACAGATTTAGGCAAACTAATCATAAACTGAGCCCGCACACCATCCGGTGACCCGATACCAATCTTGCCGCCCATATCGGTTAGCGCTACCTTTACCTGCTCCAGACCCATGCCCTGATCCGGATTGTCGGTTTGCGCTGCTGCGGTCGAAAAACCTGAAATAAATACCAGGCGCACCAACTCATTTTTCGACAGGCGCTCACTCAACTCCTCAGTTAAGATACCGCGCGCAACCGCAGTTTGTCTGATGGCATCAAAATTAAATCCTGCACCATCATCCTGAACCGCGAAACGCACTTCCGACGGGCTTGAATCATGCCGCTGTATGGTCACGACACCGGTTGCCGACTTTCCGGCGCGGATACGTTCATTAGGAGTTTCCAGGCTATGCATTACCGCATTCTCGACCAATTGCCGAAACAGCTTAATGAGCTCGGCTCTGATTTCGGATTTAAAATCTGACTCGTTAAACCCCGCCAAAACCAACTTCGCCTGCTTCTGCTGACTGGCCGCATAGGCCTGCGTAAAGCGTGACAAAGTGTCGTTATTGGCAACTGCGGACAGATGCGGCTCTGCTTGTGGCTGGCTCACCACAGACAAGGCTGGTTTATCCACTTGATTCGCACCAAGCTTGACCGACAATTTTTCCAGAATATCCAACTCAGCGATCATCTGCTTCAACGGCACACTGAGGCCGACGATCTGCTCCGAGCTGACTTCCGCCGCGTCCAGTAATAAGTCGACCTGACCCTCAAACGCTTGCGCTGAGGTTTCCAGCAACACATTGCCAACCTCGCCAGCTTGTCGCTTAAGGTCACTCACCGCAGTTTTGATGTCCTGCATCTTATCTTCCGGGGAAGCATGCAGCTGATCGGTGTCGCGTAATGCATCATTAATCGCCTTCATATATTGGTGCGCTTGGCGGAAAAACGATTTAAGCTCAGGAGACTGGCTGGTGACACTACCCAGCAGCAATTGAAAGCGTTCGTCATTTTGGCGACCCAACGCCTTCAACTCACGCTTCAGATCAGCCTGAGGCGTCACATCAGACACCGTCGCCAGCAAACCGGCTGCAGGATTCTGTTCATTACGAACGAATTCAAAACTCAAATACTTACGCGTGACATACCCTTTTTTGTTTTCGGTAACGATCTCTATTTCATTTAACGCCTGCGATGCGACGGCACTGCCTTCCACACGGCTACCGGCAAGCTTCGCGGTGACATGGGCACGAACTTCGTTCAGATCATCAAAACTGATTAAGCGCTTTAGGAACTCAAAAAAGTCACCCTGAATTGGTTCATCAATACCAAACAAAGTTTGAACCGCCTGCGACTGCACCGACCCAACCTGGTGATTAGGCTTAACAATAAACAAGCCTTCCTTGGTTGCTTCCATAATAGTTTTGTTCTCACGTTGACTGGCATTCAACATGATTTGTGCGCGTTTGAGCTCACTGCGTAAACTCAACAGCAACCAAGCTGTTATTCCAACCACGCCAACAGAAATCGCCAACCAAAATACCAGCCGAATCACCTGCTTCTGTTCCAATTGCGTGGTGAGCCCTGCGACCATCGCGACCAACGCCGCGTTAATGGAGGCATCATCGCCACGCTGCATAGTATCAAGCAAGCGACTCAACTCGGCAGCAAGAACGCCCTTAGGGAGCGCAGCCACAGCGTCTATCGAGGCAGGGACGTCACTTGTCGTACCTGACTGCAACTGTGTAACAAACTGCGCCAGCGCAGCGCGTTTTACCGGCTTTGTCACATTGGGCGTTTGCCACAGCACCTGCGTCATCGATCCCGCGTTTAACCGCATCGCGGCCTGATTCAGTGCGGGTTGCACCCAAAACACCTGCCCCACCAACCCCAATAACAGGAGTGCGGTCACCGCAGCCAATAGCAACGAGTAGCGTGTTTTGTTTTGGTGAGCAGTCGTAACCATATACCCTCTAAGCGCCCTGGCAGGAACAGAGTGCAGTCAAAGAATTGTGTAATATCATGGGAGCTCGGTTTGCGAGCCAGTCGGCGTGAGTCAGTCGCGACTCTACCGTTTTAACACTGGTTGAAGAAACTGTCCAGCCTGCCATAAAACCGGCATCCAATTGTCGCCAGCGTCTACAGCTACATCGCAATGGCACTGAACAGAATCCAAGCCGCAATAAACAGCTTAAGTTGCACTGGTGTAAACCAGGCAATCACGTGTTTGGCTACCGTACCACCTATCAGCGCTGCCGGGCCGGCGAACATCAGCACATTCCAATCGATGGTTGGTAATACCCATAGGTATTTTTGAACACCGACCCAAACCGACATCGCGCTAACGCTAACCGCCACACCGACCGCCATCCGCACCGGGTAACGCATTAAAATCAGTAGAACCGCCACCAACTCGCCAACGCCAATCGACAACCAGGCGGTAATCATGCCACCTACCCCGCCAACGATGACAAACAGAAGATAAAAATAGCCCTGCGCCTGCACTGGGGGCAATTTACGCTTTTGCGTGCGCACAAGGTAATACGTGGTAGCAAGAATCGAGATGGCGAACACAATCGAGAAGCCTTTGAACAAACTGACGATCTCATGTGCAGCCCGCGCTTCAAACAAGGCTTGACCGGCTACCACGCCCAACATGGATGGCAAACCAAACCAAAGAATGTGTGGCAAGTATGCATTCCAAACTTCTGGCACCTCACTCACCTGCTGCAAGCGTGCGTGCCTGAACCAAGCAAGCGTCCCAGCAGTCATCCCAAAGCATTGAATTGCGAAACTCGTCGCGATCACCGAATCAGGCGATAAACCAAGTAAATTGAATGCCGGCACGAACACCACACCACCACCAGCGCCAGTGGAATTTGCCACCACAGCACCAAACAACGCAAGCAGGAAAAAATACCAGTAACTAAAATCCATTGGTGAACGAGAGTAGAAAAATAATTGGTTGGGGCATCAGTACGTCGTATGGCAATCACCCAGCGCCAGAGAGTACCAGCTTAACGCACCGCCTGATAGAAAAAGTACGCACTGAGTATGACGGTCATTATGTTTATAAGGTGTCGGTGAGCGCCATCCGTGAGCCGCAACAATAGGTTTTTACCCAACCAGTTTCCCGGAATCGTCGCCAAGCCTAAGGCGAGCCCTAACCAAAGCCCGTCAAAGTTGAGGAGCGCGGTGCTACTAAACACCAATACCTTGATGCAATTCATTCCCAACACAATACAAGCCAAGGTGCCAACGAATTCAGTTCGCGAGAGCAGTTTTGATTGACCCTGCTGGGTTTGGGAACGACGACCTTGCAAAAACGGTGCCAACACGAAACCAGGACCAATAACATTGCCAGCCAGCACACCCCAAGCACTACTGGCCAGGCCGAGCACGGGATTACTGACTTCGAGATTCCGACGTCGCGCCCAGAGCTTAACGGGAATTGAACACACCAAAAACGTACCCATCACCAGGGCCACGATAGTCGGCGACAAACCGACAAACAGCCAGGTACCAAACAAAATACCGGGCGCTGCGAACACGCCAATGAGCTGCACGGTCCGCCAATCAATATCATGCCGGTGCAACCAGACTCGGCTGCTGTGACTAATGATCAACGCACAGGTGGTCAACGGAATAGCGTTCTTAATTCCGACCACCTGTGTGAGCACTGCCGCCAACAAGATGCCGCCCGCCATGCCGGTCGCGCCATGCACCACAGCGGTAACAAATGCAGCCATCATCAGGCCCGCAATCAGAGTTAGACTGAGTTCAAACACCGGCATACCAGCGAGCCCTGCGCTATCGGGCTACCAGCTCGGCCCGGCCAAGGTTTGCTGCACAAACGATACAAACAGGTATGGATTCATCAAGCCGGTAAAAACAAAACCCCACACCGCCCCGGCAAAATGCGCCATATGACCGATGTTGTCATTCGCCTGTTTGTCTTTCACCCAGGAGTACCAGAGATAGCCAACTCCCGCCACGATCTGTGGAATGGCGATCACACCATACAGGTACAGATTCTGCCACGGCGCGAAGATGATGACGCCAAACACCACGGCCGATACCCCGCCGGACGCGCCCAATGCGGCGTAGGTGCTGTTATATCGATGCCGAAAATAATCTGGAATTGAGGACACCACAATCCCACCAAGATACAGAATCAGGAACTTGATTGTACTGCCCTCACCCAGAAATACTGGGAAGTAGCCAGTTTCAAGTGCGTTACCAAATGACCACAATACAAACATATTGATCAACAGGTGCAGCATATCGGCATGAATAAACCCGGAGGTCAAAAATCGATACCACTCACCTTCTCGCCGCACCGTGGCGGGATGAAATAGCAACTGGGATTTGGTGACCTGGTTTTCCATCACCAAGAAAGACACAACACACGTGATGGCCACCAGCAAATTGGTGACAGTAAATAACTCTGCAGGCATGGGGAGATCGAATCGTTGACTAGGCCGTAATAGTATCGCGTTTCGGTTATTTTGCGGGCTAAATGTCGGCAATTCATACGTTTAGGGGTTAATTACAACGCCGTTGGTGGTAAAGTCACCACTCCTAGATTTTCAGCTTGACCCGACGTACTTACCCGGATTCTTACTATGACTATTCGATCCTTTACCGCCCCACTGGTTGTGGGCCTCGCCAGTCTCTCGACTGTCGCATCCGCGCAAAACAATCTGACCCTTGAGGAGATTGTGGTAACTGCGCAAAAACGTGAACAAACCCTACAAGACATTCCTGCTGCTGTGTCGGCGATTCCGTCCGAGCAGGTCCAGGACTTATTGGGTGCAGGCGAAAACATTCGCGCACTGGCCGGACGCGTGCCCAGCCTGCAAATTGAATCATCGAATGGCCGCCAATCGCCGCGCTTCTATATTCGTGGCCTAGGTAACTATGATTTCGATGTAAATGCTACCCAGCCAGTTTCCATGATTATGGATGAAGTGGCTTTGGAGAACTCAGTACTCAAAAGTATCCCTCTATTCGACGTTGAACGCATCGAAGTACTCAAAGGCCCACAAGGCACGCTATTTGGTCGCAGCACCACGGCGGGCGTGGTTAAGGTCGACTCGGTTCAACCTTCAGAAGAAAACGACGGTTATGTCCGCTTAGGTTATGGCAGTCGAGAAACTGTCTCAGCAGAAGGCGCCGTTGGTGGTGCGTTAAGCGACACCCTGGCAGCACGTGCTTCTTTCAAATACTTAGACCGCGGCAACTGGATTGACAACACATTCAACGGACCTGGCGATGACTTTGGCGCATTTGATGAATTTGCCTATCGCCTGCAATTGTTAGCAACACCGAACGATCAATTTTCTGCCTTGTTCAAACTGCACGGATTTAAGCAAGACGGCAACCAGCCACAAGTATTCTATGGCAACGCGTTTACGCCAGGAGTTGAGGGTCTGCGCCCCGGTTTCAACCCAGAAATCGCCTCGCACGATGCGCTGGTATCTGGCATGGAACTGGATCATTTCGGCGGCAGTGCCAAACTGACATTTGATCTAGACAACAACACAACGATCACCTCGATCACTGCCTACGACACCGTGGAGAGCTTCAGCCAGGCCGATATTGACGGCGGCATCCAAGGTGGTCCAGAGGCGACTGGCCAATTAGGTGGTCAAGCTTTCTTCAGCGTGTCATCCGGTGACGGTTTGTCTGACCACAGCCAGCTAACACAAGAACTGCGCTACGCAGTTGAGCTGGATGATTTGTTCTACCAGGTCGGTGTTTACTTCCTGGACGAAGACATCACCGTGGACAGCATTGATTTCGCAAACTCTGGCGACCGCATCCAGCTAACTCAGGCACAGCAAGACACGCGCTCAATGGCGATCTTCGGCCAAGCAGAATTTAACCTCACGGACGAATTCTCAATCACTGCTGGCCTGCGTTATACCGATGACGACAAAGAACTTGAAGTGATTCCTGGCCCTGGGTCTACAGCCCCAGCCGCAACGATTGAAGCCAGCGATGACTACTTCAGCTGGGAACTGTCGGCCAACTACGACTTAAACAGCGAATGGAGCACTTATGCACGACTGGCCACCGCATCCCGTGGTCCGGTGACCCTGGGACGATTCGGTTTCGTCAGCCAAGCAGATACGGAAGAAATCACCTCATTCGAAGTTGGTTTTAAAGCAGACCTGTTTGATGGACGCGCGCGCTGGAATACCACAGTGTACACCTTCTCCATTGACGACCAACAACTGACCGCCACGGGTGGCACGGGTAACACCAATGAGTTGCTAAATGCGGCCGAGGTGACTGGTTCCGGTTTCGAGACAGAGTTCGAATTCCTGGTTATGGATAATCTGCGCTTGAACACCAACTTGAGCTATAACGAAACGGAAATTAAAGACCCGAACCTGAATACTGAATTGTGTTCAGCCACACCATTGTGTACGTCGCTGGACCCAATCGTTGACACCTTCCCAGGTTTCTTCGGCACGGTTAACCTTGTGTCCGTGAATGGCAATCCACTGCCACGTGCACCAGAATGGATCTTCAACTTTTCGCTTGATTACGACTACGAACTTGAAAGCGGTTTGATCTACGCGCAAACGGACTGGAACTACCGCAGTGACTCCAACATCTTTTTGTACGAGTCGGTTGAGTTCGTGGCGGAGAAACGTTGGATCGGTGGTCTACGCGTAGGCTATAAAAATGCGGACGACACCATCGATGTCGCCGTGGTTGGACGCAACATCACCGACGAAGTGGTGGCCGACGGCGCACTCGACTTCCTGAACCTGACTGCGTTCGTTAACGAACCGGCGTTCTGGGGACTGGAGTTCACCAAGCGCTTCTAAACCGTCCAAGACGGCTTTTCGAAAAAGGGCATGCCTAGCATGCCCTTTTTTATTTCCGACACTCCGACAATTTAATCCGGCACTGGTCGCCGACACGAGCAACCGCTACACTGCTGGCAATTCAACTAATTAGCAATGAGGCTTCTTCATGCAATTGAGTTCCGATATCAAATCATTCGGTGGACAACAACAGCAATACACACACCAATCCCAAGCCCTGGCTTGCGAGATGACCTTCTCGATTTATCTGCCACCGCAGGCCGAATCCGGTCCGGTGCCCGTATTGTATTGGCTCTCTGGGTTAACCTGCACGGATCAGAACTTCGTCACCAAAGCTGGTGCGCAAGCCTACGCAGCACAGCACGGTATCGCCATTGTGTGCCCCGACACCAGCCCACGCGGTGACCATGTTCCGGATGATCCGGACGGCAGCTGGGACTTTGGTTTGGGCGCCGGATTCTATTTGAATGCAACACAATCACCGTGGTCTGCGAACTACCAAATGCTCGATTACATCGCGACTGAGTTGCCGGCACTCATTGAGAAAAATTTTCCAGTCGACGCCGAACGGCAAGCCATCTCAGGTCACTCCATGGGTGGGCATGGCGCACTGACTATCGCACTTAGAAACCCGGCCCGATTTAAATCAGTGTCAGCCTTCGCGCCGATTGTTGCGCCCAGCCAATGTCCTTGGGGCGAGAAAGCCTTCACGCACTACCTAGGCGAGGACCGCAGTGCCTGGCTGCAATACGATACCTGTGCGCTACTGAGTGAGGCCGAACAACGTTTGCCGATCTTAGTGGATCAAGGCACAGGAGATAACTTCTTAGCATCGCAGTTAAAAACCGAACTATTGGTCGACGCAGCCAAAGCCGCCGAGTATCCAATAGAGATTCGCATGCAGGAAGGCTACGACCATTCCTACTTCTTTATTGCCAGCTTTATCGGCGAACATATCGCGTTTCACGCCAAACACATGGCTGACTAATCCGAGACAAGCGCAAGACCATACAATTTATACTCGACGAAGTGTATGATTACTTCGAAACCACACATTAATTAGAGGGTCGGGAGGTAAACCATGAAGCTCGTTGTCAATGAGCAGGAATACGACGTCGATGTCACACCAGACATGCCATTGCTCTGGGTGCTGCGCGACGAATTGGGCATTAAGGGTCCAAAATTTGGTTGCGGTATCGCCATGTGCGGCGCTTGTACGGTACACATTGATGGCCGCCCGGTGCGCGCTTGTTCGTATCCAGCATCTGCAGTCCAAGGTCCAGTGACCACCATTGAAGGCCTAGGACAACCCGATGCCTTGCACACCTTACAAAAAGCGTGGATCGAACATCAAGTTGCCCAGTGCGGCTATTGCCAATCTGGACAAATCATGTCGGCCGCCGCCTTACTTGCGGCCAACAATAACCCGTCGGATGCCGAGATCGATACTGCTATGTCAGGCAACCTGTGCCGCTGTGGTACCTACCCCAAGATTCGCGCAGCGGTGAAAAGCGCGGCCGAAGCGTTGCGATCGGAATCCGTTCCAGTGCAAAACGAGTCGGAGGGCACGGCATGAGTACCTTAGGCAAAATTACGCGCCGTACCTTTTTGGTCGGTTCCGTGGCCATCGCAGGCGGCGTGGCGTTTGGCTACTGGAAATACAAACAACCCATTGATAACCCTCTTGAAGCGGACCTTGACGACAGCGCCACCGCGCTCACGCCCTACGTCATTATTGACCAACAAGGCGTGAGCATCATCGCACCGCGCGCAGAGATGGGTCAGGGTGTGCACACCACATTGGCCGCCCTAGTCGCAGAAGAACTCGAAGTCAGTTTAGACGCCATCAAGGTGCTGCACGGCCCTGCATCTAATGCGTATTTCAATGCTGCGGTACTCGAAGAAGGCATTCCTTTCGCAGCGACTGACGTCAGCCGGACGGCTGAGATGGTGCGCGGTTTCACCAAAGTTCCAGCCAAGTTTCTAGGACTACAAATCACCGGTGGCTCGTCATCCATACCCGATGCGTTTTATAAGATGCGGACAGCCGGGGCAGCTGCGCGCGAGGTTTTGCTGCAAGCAGCGAGTGCGCAATTAAATGTACCGACCAGTCAATTGTCGGCCAACGATGGCACGATCCTCGCCAGCGATGGTCGCAGCGTGGCCTACACGGACTTAGCGGTGACAGCCGCTAACATTGAACCACCCAAAGAGCCCGTACTCAAATCCAGATCTCAATGGAAACTGCTGGGCAAGTCCATGCCACGAGTCGACATGGTCGCCAAATCAACCGGCACAGCCGAGTTCAGCATCGATGTCGAGTTACCTGACATGCTGTATGCCTCGGTGAGAATGAATCCGCGACTCGGCGCACCGATGACATCATTTGACGCCAGCAAGGCTGAAGCCATGCCGGGCGTAAAGCGAATATTCCAAGTCAATAATGGCGTTGCGGCGGTCGCTACCAATACCTGGTATGCCTTTAAAGCGGTCAATGCCGTGCAATGCAACTGGGCAAATGCGAGTTATTCCAATGACACTAACGGGCTGTTGGCTGCGGTACAAGACAGCCTGTCACCAGACCATCAGGACAGCCAATTTCGCGACGATGGTGATGTCGAACAAGCCTTGCAATCGGGAGAGATAATCGAAGCAGAGTATCAGGTTCCGTACTTGGCACATGCGGCCATGGAACCATTGAACGCCACAGCTTGGTTACGCGACGGTAAATTGGATATCTGGGCTGGTAATCAACTACCGACCCAAGCACTGAAAGAAGGTGCGGCCATCACAGGCTTAGATGAAGAAAATATCCGGGTACACACCACCTTGATGGGCGGCGGCTTCGGTCGACGTGCCGAGATGGATTTTGTGATTCAGGCCATCCACATCGCCAAAGAGTTTGAAGGCACGCCGGTTAAAACGACGTGGACACGCGAGGAAGATACCAGTCACGATTTCTATCGCCCTATGGCAGTCGCGCGTTTCAAAGCCAAACTCGCGAACAATACGATCGACACCTGCGATTTACACCTTGCGGCGCCGTCTGTGGCTGAGTCTCAAATGGGCCGCTTAGGCGTACCAGTGGCTGGACCAGACATTATGATTGTCCAAGCGGCATGGGACCAACCCTACAGCATTCAAAACTATCGTGTTACGGGGTACCGCACACCTAAGGCGTTTCCGGTCAGTTCCTGGCGCTCAGTTGGCGGCTCTCAAAATGGTTTCTTTCACGAGAGCATGATGGACGAGATCGCCCATGCTGGAGGCTTAGACCCGCTGGAAATGCGACTTCAGTTAATCAACCACGACGTATCTCGTAAAGTCCTAGAATCGGTTGCGGAGCAATCGAACTGGGGTCGCGCACTGCCAGACGGGCACGGTCTGGGCCTTGCCTTTGTATTGTCTTTTGGTGTGCCCACCGCGCAGGTAATCGAAGTGGCCGCAGTTGACGACACCATCAAACTGATCGAAGCTTGGGCTGCCGTCGATGTTGGCGTCGCACTGGATCCGCGCAACGTAAAGGCGCAGGTGATGGGCGGGATGAATTTCGGTCTAGCTGCGGCGATGATGGGCGAAATTACCGTCAAAGACGGTGAAGTGCAGCAACGCAACTTCCACAATTACCCATCTATGCGGTTTAACCAAGCCCCTGACATTGAAGTGCAGGTGTTGGAAAACGGCGACCAAGTTCGCGGTATTGGTGAGCCTGGCGTGCCCCCGGCCGCGCCAGCACTCGGTAATGCAATTTTCGCGGCAACCGGAAAACGAATTCGCGAATTACCGTTCAGCAAACACGTGCGCTTCAGTTAAGCACGGCGTGTGGCGCCGACCTCCGTCTCAAGCTGTCGGGCAACTTCATTGGGTGAGGTTGTCCGACGCGCTACTAGACTGTAAACCACAGGCACAATAAACACCGTCAGCGCCGTCGAAGCGAGCACACCAAAAAGAATCACAGTACCAATCACTAGGCGTGTCTCTGCGCCGGCGCCACTGGCTAGAATGAGTGGAATCGTCCCCGCGACGGTAGTTAAACCGGTCATCAAGATTGGGCGCAAACGCGTCACCGAGGCCGTCAGGATCGCACGACGAAAACGATACCCAGCATCTCGCAACTGATTTGCGAACTCAACAATTAAAATTCCGTTTTTAGCGGCCAGTCCAACCAACATAATCAGGCCGATTTGGGAATAGATATTGAGTGACTGCCCGGTTAAGGCTAAGCCCAGCAATCCCCCACCGATGGTCAGTGGCACGGTCGTCAAAATTATCAGCGGATGCAGAAAACTCTCAAATTGCGCTGCTAAGACCAGAAACACCACCGCGATGCCAAGCAGAAACACAAACAGGATGGAGCCCCCCGACGTCATAAACGCGCGACTCTCACCTTTGTAGTCCACGACCGCCTCGTCAGGTAAATGCTCATCCACCAGCGTTTCCAAGTGTGCCAATGCCTCACCTAGACTAAACCCATCTGCCAGATTGGCATCCAGTGTAATGGCACGCACTCGGTTAAAGCGGGCCAAGCTATTCGCTGCACCGTATTCCTTAATCTTCACCAAGTTAGACAACGGGATCAGTTCATTAGTGCGCGCTGACCGCACGTATATATTCTGAATATCATTGAACGAGCGCTGCTGACTGCGTTCACCTTCCAAGATGACGTCATACTCCTCACCACGCTCTAAGTACGTGGTCACACGACGCCCGCCCATCATGGTTTCTAGGGTACGACCGATTTCGGCGATGGTCACACCTAGGTCAGCGGCACGCTCATAATCGACCACGAAATCAATCTGCGGTCGCGTTTGTTTGAAGTCGCTGTCCAGTCCCTGAAAACCCGGATTATCTTCCTCAATTTTGGCTTTCAGAACTTCGACCCATTCGGCGATTTCTTCATAGGTCGAACCGCCGACCACAAACTGCACCGGCTTCTGCGTACCACCACCGAAACCGCGACGCATCACTGGAAATGCCCTAACCCCAGGCAAGTCTTTAATGCGCTCGCGCACGTCATCCATGATTTCCCAGCCTGAGCGACGTTGCGACCAATCATTCAGAATCACGATGGCAATGCCGCTATTAAAACTTTCGATTGACCCGAAGGCCCGTGGAGCGCGCACGAGCAGACGATTGATTTCACCGCTCTCCACCAACGGCATCAAGCGCGTTTCAATCTCGGTCATGTATTCATTGATATATTGAAAACTGGCACCTTCCGGGCCATTCACCAGTAAGAAGAAGGCTCCGCGATCTTCTGCCGGGCTAAATTCTTGCTCAATACCTTTGTACAAAAAGCCTGACACCACCACGAGCACGCCAAATACGGCTAATGGAATCATCGGTGCTTTAAAAGTCCGCACTAAAATTCGACGATACGCACGACGCGTTTTTCGAAATAGTGAGTCGACACCAGCCACCAAGCGATTGGGCTTCGGCATCTCGGCTGACAAAATTTTCGATGCCAACATGGTGGAGAGCGTAAGCGCGACCAAGGAAGAGAACGCCACCGCGGCCGCAATCGTCAACGCAAACTCGGTGAATAATTGCCCAAGGTCGCCCTCTAAAAACGTGATTGGTACAAACACAGCGATCAATACCAGTGTGGTTGCTACCACCGCGAATCCAACTTGACGCGCACCTCGATACGCCGCCACCAACGGAGACTCTTTCTTATCTTGGATTCGACGCACGATGTTTTCCAACACCACGATCGCGTCGTCCACCACCAGACCGATGGCCAGTACTAGAGCCAGCAAGGTCAATAGATTGACAGAAAATCCGAAGGCGTAGATGGCGATAAACGTGGCGATCAGCGAAACTGGCACCGTTACCGCAGGAATCAGCATTACGCGAAAACTACCCAAGAAGAGGTAGATGACAAACACCACGCAGGCAATTGCAATAAATAAGGTGCTGTACACCTCGTTGATCGAAGACTGGATAAAAATCGACGCGTCGAAACTCTGCTTGACCGACATACCCTCCGGCAGGTTCTTGTTTAATCGGGCACTTAGATCTTTGACTGCACGCGCCACATCAATGGTGTTGGCCGTAGACTGGCGTACAATACCTAAGCCCACCATCGGCTCTTGATTGCCGCGAAAAAAGGTCCGGTCTTCCACTAAACCCTTCTCAACGCGTGCCACGTCACCGAGGCGTACCAGGTAGCCATCCTCACCTTGCCGTAACACCAACTTGGCGAAGTCGTCCGGGGTTTTGAAGCTGCGGTCTACCCGTGCTTTAAACAACACTTCATTCGACTCAATTGAGCCAGCAGGCAGTTCAATGTTTTCCGCACGTAGGGCCGACTCGACATTACTCACACTCAAGCCTCGTGCAGCCAGTGCTTGCCGGTCGAGCCAAATCCGCATCGCGTAGCTTTGGCGGCCTCCAACAATAACGCGCGCAACACCGTCTAGCGCGGAGTATTGTTCAATCAAATAACGACGCGCGTAATCACTCAACTCCGGAACGGTCAAACGATCACTGACTAGGTTCTGCCACAGAATAACATCATTATTGCTATCGACCTTTTGCACTTCCGGCGGATCAGCTTCTTCCGGCAAGTTGTCCATGACGCCTGCGATGCGATCGCGCACATCGTTGGCAGCGGAATCAATGTCGCGGTTGATCGAAAATTCGATCACCACATTGGAGCGTCCATCTTGTGAGGTCGACTCGATAAACTCGATACCGGCCACACCGGCGACGCGTTCTTCGATAATCTGCGTGATGCGCGTCTCAACGATATTTGCCGGGGCTCCTGGGTAATCAACTTGCACAGTGACTACCGGCGGATCGATGTCTGGGTATTCGCGTAACGATAAACGCTCAAATGAAACTAAGCCAAAGGCAATCAACAATAGCGAGATTACGGCCGCAAAGACCGGCCGCTTAACCGAGATATCTGACAGAATCATGAGGCGTCCTGACTTGGCGCTGAATCCAACATTTGCTTGAGTGTTTCACCCTTGCTCTCGATCGCCTGAATGGCGAGCAAACCGCCGTCACGCGCAGTCATGGTGCCGTGCACGACCACCAACTCATCGGCGGCCACACCTTCGAGCACTTCGACTTCGCCCTCACGACGTACGCCCAGCTTAACTTCGCGGCGTTCGGCCCGATGCGCATCACCTTCCGGCTTTGCTACTAGTACAAAGGCTTTATCGGCGTTGTGAATGATCGCCTCTTCCTGAACCACGAGCGTCTGACGCGGATTGTTCCGCAAAGTCACACGCATGAGCAAACCAGGCTTGAGTTGTCGCGACTCATTTTGAATTAACGCGCGTGCCGTAATGGCACGGGTAATTGGATCGACTCGACTATCCACACTGGTCAGTTCACCGTCGTAGCTTTGGCCTGGAAATGCGGCCGCACTGGCAGAGATTTTTAGTCCAGGTGTCAGCGTGCGTAAAAACAATTCCGGCACTGAAAAATCCAGCTGCATCACGCTGTCATCGTCGATGGTGGTAATCATGGCACCCGGCTGCGCTAATGCGCCAACACTGATCTGACGTAAACCAACCACGCCATCAAATGGAGCGACCACCTTACGTTGCGCGATCCGTGCTTCCACCGCCTGCACGCGCGCTTGCGCAGTTTTCAGTAAGCGTCGGCTCTCATCAAGAGCGGCCTCAGAGGCAGCACCACGCCCAGCCAGAGGTTCAAATCGGTTTACCTGACGACGCGCTTCTTCAACCAGAGCCTGCTCTTCAGCCAACTCTGCCAGCTCTTCAGATGCATCCATCTCAACCAACAGGTCGCCCTGTTTTACCCGTTGCCCATCACCAAAATGTACCGCGGTCACGAGCTCGGTAACAGTGGATGCCAAGGTAACATTTTGAATCGACGTTAGGGTCCCAAGGGCCTCAATGTCATCCGAAAAGGACGCCAGTTTGACGGGGGCCACAAACACGCCGGTGGCACCACCATCATTCTGCGCGAATGCAGGTATCGTAGCGGCGTACAGCCAAACACAAAGGGTGAGGAATAAGGTTCTTAACAACATGCTCTTTCTCAAAATTTAGCTCAAGCCATAATCGCTGGCTAGAATACCACCGTGCTGCGGTAAGAACGTGACGATTCGCTTAAGGTAAACGAAAATCATTCAAATTTAGAAAACTTCTGAGTTTTTTAAGGCAGCTCAACACCGGCGTGATTACTCACCTGCCCCACACCGGCCTCGATCAACAGCTGTCGCAAGTCATCTGGGATCGGCGTTGATTGATACGCATCACAATCCACCATGACATAGGTGATCTCAGACGTTGCTATGTGCTTACCACTGGGATGACAGCGGTGACTCAGGGTCAGTCGGTACGATGACCGGCCAATATGAGCGACCTCCACAGCGATGGCGAGTACATCGTCAAACCTCGCTGGCGCGCTCCACGACGTACTGAGTTTTACGACCTGCGTATCCAGTCCACGTGCTAGTAGGTCTTGGTAATTGCCCCATACGGCGCGTGAGAATTCCGTCGCCGCGACGTCAACGTATTCGCCGTAGCGCGCGTTAAATACCACGCCCTGAGCATCGCATTCTGCGTAGCGTACGCGTAGATAGTGAGTGTATGGTTGCTGCACGATTACTTCTCCCATGTAGACTAGCAAATTTAACAGGCGTGAGTGTCGCCGGACCAGCTAGAAAGTGCAAGCGCGCACGGATTAGCTCGCGTCGTTGTCTCGTGGTAATTCGACCTGCTTTTACTGAGCAATGCAGTAAACTACTCGGATGAAATATTTATGTCAGCTATTCGCATTCCTTTGCAGCGGCCTCGCCGCCACAACGCTCAGTGCTGCACTGCCCAGCGCTGAACAAGAACCATCCACCGCGTCATTCTGTTACCTACCCAGTGACAATAACGTTGAGTATGCGTCAATTACCGCGTTACCGGTATCGACACCATCGTCGCAACACCGATATGGTGGCTCGGAACTCCAAACTGCGGAGCTTTGGTTACCCCACACCGAGCACAATCCACCACCCGAATCCGGCTATCCAGTTGTAGTTTTTATTCACGGTGGCTGTTGGCTAAACCAGTTTGACATTGGGCACAGCCACGCTTTAAGCACGGCCTTAACGCACTCCGGGTACGCAGTTTGGTCACTGGAATATCGTCGTACTGGCGACCCAGGTGGCGGTTGGCCCAACACCTTTACTGATGTATTGAATGGTATTGACGCACTGTTCCAACTCGAAGGCAAACCATTGGATTTGGACCGCGTTGTCGTGAGCGGTCATTCCGCAGGCGGGCATTTGGCATTGCTGGCGGGCAGTGAGCGCGCTGATCGCCTACGTGGCGTCATCGGCTTAGCCGCGATTGTCGACATCGCACAGTATGCTCGAGGGACGAATAGCTGTCAGACAGCCACGCCTGCTTTTATGGGAGGCACACCCGATGCGCAAGCGGAAACTTATCGGGCGGCGAATCCGATTCACCGCGCGTTGCATCCCGCAACCCGCTTGCTGCACGGCGACCTAGATGCGATTGTGCCTATCGAACAAACGGCAAGCCTGAGAAACCAAACACAGATTGCCAAAGGTGCGGGCCACTTCGATTGGATCCATCCCGGTACGCCTGCTTTTAAGCTGTTATTACGAAATCTAGCGGAGTTATTGCCGTGAAATGCCCTGACTCAATCCGTGCGCTGGATCGTGACGATCCCCTCGCGCACACCATCGATCAATTTGAACTGCCAGCGCAGACGCAATATCTGGACGGCAACTCGCTTGGACCATTGCCACGTGCGAGTCGCCAACGGCTGGCAGAGGTGACTGAACAGCAATGGGGCCAGGACTTGATTACCAGTTGGAACAAACACGACTGGATTAACCTACCACGTAAAGTCGGCGACAGAATAGCAAAGCTCATTGGGGCAGCGCCAGGACAAGTCGTTTGTTGCGACTCGACCTCAGTCAATCTATTCAAAGTCTTGTCCACCGCACTGCAGGTTCAAGCACCACATGGACGGCACCGTATTATTTCGCAGCAAGATAACTTTCCGACCGACTTATACATGGTCGAGGGCCTAAATTCACTCCTCGGTAACAACCGATGTGAATTAGTCAGCGTACACGCAGACCAGCTCATCAGCAGCCTCGACGACTCGGTCGCCGTCCTGATGCTAACGCAGGTCAATTTTCGCACCGGCCACTGCCATGACATCCGCACACTCACGGAAGCGGCCCACCAGGCTGGTGCTTTAGTCATTTGGGATCTTGCCCACAGCGCTGGAGCAATGCCGTTGTCGCTGGATGAGTGGCAGGTCGATTTCGCGGTTGGCTGTGGTTACAAATACCTCAATGGTGGGCCAGGGGCACCGGCATTCGTGTATGCCGCGACTCGGCATCACGGTGTATCATCACAACCATTGACCGGCTGGATGGGACACGCCAAACCATTCGAATTTAGCCCCAGCTACACCGCCGCACCGTCTATTGATCAATACTTATGCGGTACGCCGAGCGTGCTCGCAATGAGTGCCTTAGATGCGGCCTTAGACGTATTTGATGGCGTCAGCCTCGACGTGCTACGCGCCAAATCGCTGGCGTTATCCGACCTGTTTATAAACACCCTGCGAGCCGCGGACTGTTGGCAGGAATTTACGCTCTTGACCCCGATGGAGCATACTCGTCGCGGCAGCCAGGTTGCGCTAGCGCATCCGCAAGGCTACGCCATCACACAGGCTTTGATTGCAGACCAGTGTGTGATTGATTTTCGTGCCCCCGATGTTATTCGGTTTGGCTTCACGCCGCTCTACTTACGCTATGAAGACGTCTGGCTAGCGGCGCAAAAATTGATTCGCATTGTTGATACGCAAACGTACCTGCAGCCCGAGTATAGTCGCGCTAAGGCCGGACCCGTTACGTGAAGACCTTAACGCGGTCCCATACGAATCCCGCCATCTAAGCGGATTACTTCACCGTTGAGGTAGTTGTTTTCAACAATATGGCCGGCCAGCTTGGCAAACTCCTCAGCCCGACCCAAACGCTTCGGGAACTGCACTGCTTGCTCCAGCGGTTTGACAAACTCCTCGTTCAGACCCGCCATCATCGGGGTCTCGAACACGCCCGGTGCAATGGTATTGATGCGCACACCACGCGGACCTAGGTCGCGGGCGATCGGCAAAGTCATGGCGGCAACCCCACCTTTACTCGCTGCGTACGCTGCTTGGCCGATCTGACCTTCGAAGGCCGCCACTGAGGCGGTGTTAATAATCACACCTCGCGAACCGTCCTCGTCCAGCGGTTCCAAGGCCTGCATTTTCTCTGCCGCCAAACGCAAGACATTAAAGGTGCCAATTAGGTTCACATCGATCACCTGGCGAAACTTATCTAACGCCAGCGCCCCGTCACGACCCACGGTTTTGCCCGCTGGCGCGATGCCCGCACAGTTAATGCAGACGCGAATCTCCCCGAGCTGCGCAGCAATTTGGTCCATCACGGTTGCGACGCTGTCCGCTTGTGTCACATCGGCTTCAAAGTATGCGATGTCTGCGTCTGTGGTTGATTCTGGTACGCGACGATCTAACACCGCAACCTTGGCACCCAGACTCTTAAACCACGCCACACAGGCACCACCTAAACCTGACGCGCCGCCCGTAACGACGACCACTTTATCGGTAATATTCATTTCAAATCCTCAAGCAAACAGGTGCTTACTGATAATAATTTTTTGTATTTGCGATGTGCCTTCATAAATTGTGGTGATGCGCGCATCACGCAGATAACGCTCAACCGGATGGTCTTCTAGATATCCAGCGCCACCGAGCAGCTGCACGGCGGTGCCACAGACTTTATTGGCGGTTTCACTGGCGTAAAGCTTGGCCATCGAGGCTTGCTTGGCATAAGGCAATCCAGCTTGTTTGTGATACGCCGCCTGGATAGTCAGCAAACGTGCTGCTTCTAATTCTGTATAGGCATCCGACACCATCCATTGCACACCCTGGAACTCGGCAATTCGCTGATCGAACTGAGTCCGCTCCTGAATAAACGCTTTGGCATAGTCCATGGCCGCAAAACCTAATCCCAACGCCAAAGAAGCGATGCCGATCCGGCCACCGGTCAATTCGGTCACCGCGATTTTATAGCCCTGGTTCTCGCGCCCCATCAACGCACTCGCAGGCACACGGCAGTCAGAAAACACCACTTCATTGGTACTGGAAGCGTGCTGCCCCATTTTTTTTTCAGCGGCTCCAATGGTGATACCCGGTGTGTCCGCCTCAACCAAAAAGCAGGAAATGCCACGACCTTTAGCCGCGGATTTATCAGTCACCGCCCAGACT
Source organism: Gammaproteobacteria bacterium (assembly GCA_030426005.1). GTDB lineage: Bacteria > Pseudomonadota > Gammaproteobacteria > Arenicellales > Arenicellaceae > Arenicella. The sequence goes on along the minus strand of JAUHZM010000001.1, from coordinate 16,945 downwards.
ACGAATAAACCAGCGTACTCAGCGCTGGTGATGTACAACTTGCTGCCATTAAGCACCCAGTCATCGCCATCTCGCGTTGCGGTGGTTCGCATGGAAGCCGGGTCCGACCCCGCACTGGCTTCAGTCAAACAGAACCCAGCAGCCGGATAAGTGCCATCACATAGTCGCGGTAAATAACGTGTCTTTTGCGCTTCATCGGCGACCGATTCGATGACTTCCGCAACCATATTGTTGACCGACACGGTCACCGCGGTCGAGGCGCATGCCTTGGCGATTTCGGTAATCGCCAGACTGAATGCCACCGTACCGACGTCACTGCCACCATAATCAGCACTAACATTCAGCCCCATAAAGCCTAATTCTGCTAACGCGTTCAGGTTTTGTAAAAACAGTGAGCGGTCAGAAGCCACCTTATCTGCAGCTGGCGCTAAAACTGAACTCGCGAAGTTCGCTGCGGTCTCCTGAATCAACCGTTGGTCTTCAGTTAAGGAAAAATCCATATCGACTTACACCAATTCGACCGCGATGGCAGTCGCCTCACCACCACCGATACACAGGCTGGCGATTCCACGCTTTTTGCCCAGACGCCGCAGAGCGTGAATCAGAGTAACGATAATGCGTGCACCTGACGCACCCAGCGGATGACCGAGCGCACAGGCACCACCGTTAACATTCACCTTGTCATGCGGAATTCCGAGTTGCTGCATGGCGGCCATGGTCACTACCGCAAAGGCTTCATTTATTTCAAACAGATCAACATCCTCGACCTGCCAGTCAAGTTTTTGCAGCAGTTTTTGCATGGCACCGATTGGTGCTAACGTGAATTCTTCCGGCTTCTGCGCGTGACTTTCGTAGGCACAAATTTTTGCCAACGGACTGGCTCCGCGCTCGGTCATGGCCTTCTCAGTCATCAACACTAATGCGGCCGCGCCATCTGAGATCGAACTTGAATTGGCTGCGGTTACCGTGCCGTCTTTGGAGAAAGCGGGTTTTAACAACGGAATTTTCTCTGGCTTAGCTGTACGCACCTGCTCGTCTTCGACCACCGATGTGACGCCACCGCGCTCAGCAATCTCCAGAGCGGCGATCTCATCTGCAAAATATGCTTTATCAGTCGCTTCGGTCGCACGCCGCAAAGACTCGATCGCAAACGCGTCCATCGCCTCGCGTCCAATCTCAAATCGATCCGCGGTTTGTTGTCCAAACTCGCCCATCAAGCGCCCGCTGTCGGCATCTTCAAGCCCATCGACAAACATAGAATCTTTGGTTGATTGATGCCCAAGACGAAACCCGGCGCGTGCTTTAGGCAGCAAGTACGGCGCCAAACTCATGCTCTCCATACCACCAGCGACCACGCACTCGACGCCGCCCAGTTGCATGGCATCTGCTGCTAACATGACCGATTTCATGCCAGAGCCACACACTTTACTCACCGTTGTGCACGGTGTTGAGGCCGGCAATCCGGCTTGCAGGGCCGCTTGTCGGGCTGGTGCTTGGCCAATGCCTGCACTAATCACATTGCCCATATACACTTCATCCAGCTGATCTGACAGGATTCCCGCTGACGTCACCGCCGCCTGGATCGCAGCCGCGCCCAGTTGTGGCGCAGTTTGCGAAGACAAAGCACCCTGAAAACCGCCCAACGGTGTACGCTTGGCACTTACGATATATATCTCTTTAAGCATCATCAATCTCGCTATTATCAGCCCATCAGCCTCATTGCTGGTTCGCTGGAAGTTGGCAAAAGTATACCCCAACCATTACGTTTACGTAAACGTAAACTAAACAAGCCCGACCACAGACTCAGGTTAAAACAGATCGATTAGAATTCTAGTGAATCTCCAGCTACACTGACGCTTTGTCCATCAAATCTGACAAGGTATCTATGCACAGTGTTGTGATTATCGGCGCGAGCCATGCGGCCACCGAAGCCATTGCCTCCCTGCGAAAATTGGGTTGGGCCGACAAGATTGTCCTTATCGGCGATGAGCCTCACCTGCCCTACCATCGGCCGCCACTCTCCAAAGCATTTTTAAAAGGCGATGTAAGCGCAGACAAGTTGCTGATTCGCCCAGAATCGTTTTATGAAAAGCATGCGGTGGAATTGCGCCTCAATTGTCGCGCGACCGAGATTGATCGACCTTCACAGCAGGTGATGCTGGATAATGGCGAACGCATTAAGTATGAACATCTAATTCTGGCCACTGGAACCCGGGCACGAAAACTGCCGGTTGATGGTGCCGATGACGAACGCGTGCATTATTTGCGCACCTTGCAAGACGTTGAAGCAATCCAGGCAAAGTTAAGTCCGGGCACTAAAATGTTAATTATCGGCGCGGGTTATATTGGACTTGAAGTGGCGGCGTCCGCATTGCAGTTGGGCTGTCAGGTGACGGTACTCGAAGCGATGGAACGAGTACTAGCACGCGTCACCAGCGAGACGGTGTCTGAGTTTTATCAGCAAGTGCATCGACAGGCCGGCGTGGATTTGCGCTTGAATGCATCGGTTGTCGGTTTTAGCCATGATTCTGATATGTCCTATGCGGAACTAGGCGATGGCGAACAGATCGAATTTGATATCGCTTTGATCGGTATTGGTGTGTTGCCGAATACTGAACTCGCCGCTAGCGCCGGCCTAGTCTGTGACAATGGCATTGTGGTGAATGAACACGCGCAAACCAACGATCCGTTAATTTACGCTGTTGGCGATTGCAGCTACCATCACAATCCGTTTTACAACCGCCATCTACGACTTGAGTCGGTCCCGAATGCCGTCGAGCAGGCGAAAACCGCCGCGTCGAGTATTTGTGGGCAAGCCACGGTCTATGATCAATTGCCTTGGTTTTGGTCTGACCAATACGATTTAAAACTGCAAACTGCCGGTCTGTGCGAGGGCTTTGATCAGGTGGTCGTACGCGGCGATCAAACTGCGCACAAGTTTTCAGTTTTCTACCTTCAGGACGGACACATCATCGCAGTCGACGCCATCAACTCACCGGCGGATTTTATGCTCGGCAAAAAATTGATCCTGGCGCGGATTGCACCGAATGGCGATGACCTCGGCAATCCCGAGGTACCGCTCAAGTCCTTGCTCGACTAATCGCCGTTTGACGCGAGCCTTGCGTGGTTGGCGTCGTACTCAGCCAGAAAGCGCTCTTTGCGTTGGCCCGCCATACGCAGTCCACGAAACGCCTGCTTCTGTAACCATGCGGACGACAGATGATAGAGCCGACCGATACGCGCTGAATCTCGTTGTACTGCGTGTGCACGCGCTTTTCGCGTATTCTGATAGCGCCGCAATGCCCGCGGCAAATCCGTGTCATCCGCCAGAGCACGCTGCAATATACGCGCGTCTTCAATCGCCAGGGCCGCACCAGAGGCCATAAACGGTAAGGTCGCATGCGCCGCATCACCTAACAGCGCAACGCGACCTTGAGTCCAGCTTGAAAGTGCCGGCAGGTCCCGCAATGACCATCGATAACAGGCGTCTTTATCGACGCAATCAATTAAGGTTTGCACCATAGGGTGCCAGCCCGCAAAGTCGTCTTTAAGGGTTTGCCATGACGCCGCGCTAACCCAATCTTGTGTGTCGCAGTCGCGATTCTCGACCACACCAACAAAGTTAAGTAACTTACCCGCGGCAAGATAGTACACCACCATATGCCGGCCCGGCCCGACAAAATTGGTCGCAATATGCGGCATAAAATCAGCTGGCAATCGTGCCACGTCAATCACACCGCGCCACGCGACGTTACCCGTGTTGCGCGGCACGCATTCTGGTATCAACTGCTGCCGCATCGTCGATCGGATACCATCCGCGCCAATCAAGCAATCAGCTCTAAATTGCCGAGCGTTGGTTTGAATTTGCACACCGCTCTCAGAATCCTTGAAAGCGTCAACCTGCGTGTTCATGTGAATTTCAATGCCCGATTCCTGTTGCACAGCGTCAACCAGTACCTGTTGCAGATGAGCTCGATGAAAGTGGTAGTACGGTGCACCATAGCGCACTTGATAAGACGCACCGAGCTTGGTTGAATACAGGGTTTCGCCGCTGACCCCATGTCGAAACAACACCTCACTCGGCGCAACAGCGTGCTTGCTGAGTGCTGAACCAAGGCCCAGTGATAACAAAACGCGCATCGCGTTGGCTCCGCATTGCACGCCTGCCCCTAACTCCACAAACGCCGGTTTGCGTTCCAGCAACGTAATTTGGTGTCCGTCCCGTGCTAGACACAAAGCGGCAGTCAATCCGCCGATACCCGCGCCAGCGATTACAATCTTCATACTCGCGCACCTGACGACACGGTAAAAGTTAACACTTCGTGATTCATAGCCGCCTAGTGTAATCCGCCACGAGGTAGAATCAATGTCGAAATTACGTGCCTAGTTTTTGCCACCTGGAAGCGAACACGGCGATGGTACAACAAACTGCCGTCACAAAAATTCCCCACAGCACATCGGCCACCACCACCTGCCATGTCCAACCATCCAACACCGCAAAATTGGTAAGCGCGTAAGTCCCGTACGCTAAGCCACCAGCTATACCACCGTTGATGAGTGCGCCACGCTGCGAACCAGACTTTACCGCAGCCCTCGACAAAAAGATCGCCGCAGCAGCGTACATCAGATAAAACAGAATCGCGGCGAACATGTTCGCATCTTCCGCCATCAGATGATTTACCTGCGCGCGATACATCCCGACCACAACCTGGCTAATCCAAATTGAGTCGAGGATCAGAAAACTGATTAAGAACCCTAAATATGCGATCAAATACTTCATATCTAACACAGTACAAGCAGCGTGTGAGAAACACGTCGTTAGATACCCGAAAATCCGACATGCTTGGTGGCACGGGCGCTACTCCTTTATACTGCTACCTTCATAGGACACAAAACTTTCATAGAGCACCGTCTAGCTAGTCCATGCAAGCTTTAACTCAAATTTGGAATACCAGCGTGATTGCCACCAATGGTGGCATTAACGTCACCGTGGGCGATATCACCTTGGTGTTAGTGTTGCTGTTGGTTGGCTACTTATTAAGCCGGCTAGTGGAATATTTATTAGCTCGAAGGTTGTCTAATACTGAATTGCGGGCTGATGCGGTAAATATCATTAAGCGTGTATCGTTCTACGCCATTATGATCCTGGTCGGCATCACCACACTCAGCCTGCTGGGCATCCCGATCACTGCCTTCGCGTTTGCCACTGGCGCCATTGCGATCGGGGTTGGCTTTGGTGCGCAGAACATCATTAATAACTTTATTAGTGGTTGGATTTTAATTGCTGAGCGCCCGATTCGCATGGGCGATTTTATCGAAATTGATAACAACCTTGGCATCGTTGAACATGTGGGCACACGATCCACGCGTATCCGTCGAGTTGACGGTGTTCACCTCCTGGTACCCAATAGCAAGCTACTAGAAAACACAGTCACTAACTGGACGCTCGAGGATCAGTATACCCGCACATCTGTTCGGGTAGGCGTGGCATATGGATCTGACGTAGAGCGTGTTCGAGAGTTGTTCTTAAAAGCGGTTCTTGGACAGGAAGAGGTTATCGAGAAGCCTAAGCCGGAAATCGTATTTGATGACTTTGGTGACAACGCCCTGATGTTCGAGGCCTTGTTGTGGTGCGATGTACTCGGCGAAAAGCCGCTTCGGCAGGTGCGCAGCGATATCCGTTTTCGTTTATATGCTTTATTGGAAAAGGCGGGTATCGTCATCGCGTTCCCACAACGTGATGTTCACCTATTTACCCAAACACCACTGTCGATCAAGCTCGATCGTGAGTCTGACCGCTAGGAAAAACTGTGAGTTAATACGCATATGAGCACGCCAACTGAGCCACTGTTTTTATTCCAGTACATACTGTCGCCGACAGCCAACATACGCCTGTCCCTCGACACCCAGGCAGACCAGCCCGAGGACCCAGAAGCCTGCTTGTGGCAACATCTTGATCTCAGCAAAGCGGAGAGCTATCCCTGGCTCAATGAGTCAGCTGGCGTTGACCCAGTCATTGTCGAAGCACTAGCCGCCCAAGAAACTCGGCCACGATCTTTCACGCATAAACAAGGCATCTTAGTGGTGTTGCGTGGCGTAAATACTAACCCAGGCCACAATCCTGAAGATATGGTTTCAGTCCGAATCTGGATCGAAAAGAATCGTATTATCTCAAGCCGCAATCGGCGACTACTGTCGGTGTGTGATCTGGCTAACAGCCTTGATCTCGATGACGGCCCGCATACCTCAGGCGAATTTCTGACCGATTTGATAGAACGTCTGGCTGACCGGATCGGTGATTACGTCAATCGTCTGGAAGATGAGCTGGCCGAGGCGGAAGATCGACTGGAAGATAACGATGCCAATGATTTGCGTAGTCGGCTCGGCTCATTGCGTCGCCAGATCGCTTCAGTGCGCCGGTTTTTAGCCCCCCAACGTGACGCACTGGATCGCATGCATTACGCTGAGAACAATATTTTCACTGATCATGACCGTCAGCGCTTACGCGAAGAGTCAGACCGCATCTCGCGTTACCTCGAGGACCTTGATCTCGCGCGCGAACGCGCAATCGTTTTGCAAGAAGCATTCTTGAGCCAGCTAGCGCAACAACAAAATACCCGTATGTATGTCCTATCGGTGGTGGCTGCCATTTTCCTTCCACTCGGTTTTCTGACCGGCCTGCTCGGCATGAATGTTGGTGGTCTTCCAGGTGTTGAGAGCCCGTACGGTTTCATTTTTGCCAGCTTACTAATGGTGACCGCCACACTCGGCTTGATCAGTTTTTTCAAATGGAAAAAGTGGATTTAAAGGTCAGCTGCAATACCACCAGTTAAAACTCGACTTCTAACACAAGGGTGTCAGAATACGCACCGACACGTACATTTTGCCGTGGCGCAATTGAGGCATGACCTCTAAACAACTGTGCCGGCGGCAGTAAAATTGCCGCGAAATTTCCGCTGAACACACGTCCGCTGCTGAGGGGTCCCCACTCGGGTCCACCACCGTAACTTCGACTTATGCCGTACTGCAACTGGTCGGTACCAGAAGATAATGCGCGATAACCCAACGACACTTCGGAATTAGCAACTAAGCCCACCGAGAACACCGTGGCCAAAGCGGGCAATATGCCGTCGGTAACACAATCGACGGTGACATCGAAACTCGATTGCAACGGCGTATTATCAAGTGGATTATAGGTACCGAAATTTAAATCCGTGGTCGTTACATCAATAGATAAACACGCATCCACAGTGGTGCTGATTAACAAGAAACCGAACAAGATCACCTTTCTCATTGAGCCGCCCTCGCAGGTGTGTCATACGAATGGCGACAAACAACGGACTCGGCCTGCATACGTTGATCACCTGGCGTATCCGACTGATAGTCAATCTCAAACTGGCAAAGGCGATCCGCATACATGGCAGAAAAACGTTGCTGCTGATCCAAGTCACGTAAGTAAACCGCCCCCGCCATCGCAACGCGTGTTTGCGCACCAGAATCCATCGCTGTTACCAGTGCACCCAAAGGCAGTGGCTGCCCGGTTTCATCAAGCAATGTGAGCAACCTGGCGTGTTCACGACTAACACCAAAACCAACACGGGTAGCGCCTTTAAAGTATGGCATGACTCTGGCTTTCTCTCGTTCCAGCTGTGCATCTATTGGAAACTCATCCGCGAGCACGGATATCGAGTTGATACGGTATGGTGCGAGTTCCGGTAAGATGGCATACCCCTGTCGATTCGTCCGTGTAACCAAGGTACCACCTCGGTATATTCCAATGTCAGGATAGCCGCCGGCGTCGACTAGGGCGAAACCTTCTCGCAACGGCCGTTGCCAGAAAACCCCTTTCTGCATAAGCACTACGGAACCATCAACGCTGGCATTCACTGCTTCGTTTTCTCCAGATTTGGCAGCACCAAAATTAAAGATCGCGCTGCGGGTACTCCAATCCAGTCCCGCCCGAGCGCGGGTTGTATCTTGCGCTTCCATCGTTTCGATTGAAGCTTGATAACCAACACCCAGTCCACGCGGAATGGATTTGCGAAACGACAAACTGCTTGTAGTGTCGCGGCTGGACTCCGGCAAGATCTCACGATCGAGTTTAACCTTAGCACTGGCTGACCGACGCTTGCCAAAACTCTTGGCTATAGAGACCTCAATAGTGTGATCTTCAAAGTCCGCGAACCCATTATCTGACAGTTCTGTGCCTTGAATCAAGTTCCCACTAATACTCAGCATGGTACTCTCAGCAATACGCTGAGAATAGGTCAACGAAAGGAGACTCAACTCAGTATCATCGTGAAATTCTCGGTCAGTAAAAATGAGAGATAGCGAGCCATTGCGTGTTGGTGACCACCGCAGGCTAGATGATATTTCCTCTCTCACTCGACTGCCTAAGGTGTTTTGCGACAGACTGCGAAATTCAGGATCAAAACGCTTCCAGCGGAGACCCAGGCTACCCCTATCAGCCTGCCTTTCGTAGGATGCGGATAGTTGGCGCCCCGCGCCAGCTGGGCCGTCGCTCTCAGCTAAAGAGAACCCAAGCACACCAACCACCGGCACCGCCATGACGCCGGAAACGCCAATCAGGTCCAAGCTCTCCGATTTTTCAGCCACGAGTTGCGCGGTGAGATAGGTGGTCAGACCACGACGATATCGTCCGGTAACAAAAGATTCACCATAGTCTGCGCTACGAACACCATAGCCATGACGAAGCTTCCCGATGTTCAACTCATAATCAACCAAGCCAACATCAAGCAAACGCGAGCTCACATAAAACGGCGTAGTGAACACGGTTTCGCGACCAAGCAAATCAGTCACCACCACGCGCACATCGCCTGCGCCGTTCATGATTGGTGGTTGCTCAATAATAAATGGTCCGGTGTCAGTTTGTGTTCGGTAACGCAGCGATTCACCGACAAACAAATCCACTGAGGACTGGCCAAACGCTTCTCCGTACAAACTTGGCAACGGATAGCGGATCAAGCCGGGCTCCAATTCGAAACGCGTACCGAGTTGAATTCCGCCAAAACGAAAGGTGGAGCCAAGTTCACTGCCATCAGCACTTTGTGCGATTGTATCGCCGATGCTCAAACGCGTGCGAGCGTCCAATAGGTCCTTGGTCCACACGGTATCCAAGCGCACCACCTTCTCGAGGTCACTCCAGTCTGACAATAAATAAGAAGACGTCACCACCGCTCGCGGCAACGTCATCCCAAATTCGGTAAACCCGCTGGCTTGTGTTTGGCCTGCACTGTAGGTCGTGTTCGCACTGTAATTGAGAAAGAAGGAAGTCAGACCGTCTGGCGGTTGATTCTCAGCATTCCGTGTTGACTTAATTTCTCGCGCCACAAATGCATTGGACGCAGCGTTTAACTTCAAGGACTGCTGCGATGCATCAAAGGTAAATGTAATATCTGGCAAACTACGCAGAGAAACAAAGGTCTCCGACGATTTAGCGCTACTCGTCACCCGATGAGGGATCAGTAAACGATTGCTTAACAACACAGACTCTGGGACCCAATACTCACCTTCATAATGGTACACAATGGCGCCGCCGTGAACTAAGCGATCATTCAGCTCAATACTGACTAACATTTCCGTCGCTTGACTGAGCTCAATAGGCGGGTAAAAACGTCCTTGATCGTCAGCTGCCGAGGCGTGATGAGAAACCATAACACTCAGCAAACACACGATCATCCCAAGCGCCGGAACAGCTATGATCGTGTTTACCTTCACTCGACCCCAGTGCATTCAGATCAACTCCCAGCCGAAACCTCTGGCGGTGTCGCAGATAATTCAGGACGCCAACAGCCTTGAATATCGACTTGAACTTCAGCGGACGCCTTTTCACCTTCGAGCGTTTCATAATCTAACCAGAGAGGCTTGGGTAACTCAGCAAATTCGGTCGTAACCGGCCAGAATGCACGTGAGTCACGCAATACATACCGGGGATGGTAAATTTCCTCGAACTCGGTGTCACCACGCAACCGCATCTTCAACAGCATGGCGTGCTGGTCACCCAGGTTTTCAACTAACAAGTCTTGCTTTGATGGCTCTTCACAACGGGTCGCCAACTGCCACGAAAACTTCGCCGTAGTTTTTTCTGGCGTAACAAAGATCGGCAAACTTAAGCGGAGTGCCACCGTGATTCCTGTCGCCGCCGCACTTTGCTCGTCGAGCGCGGGCACCTCACTTAAAAACAATCGAAAGGTTTGCTGTTTATCAATAGGGGCATCACCACGCAGGGCCACGCGTACAACCTGTGAGCCCCCCGGTGGTAATTCGAATATCGCTGGCGACACGATGAGTTCGTTAGTCGGCGTTAAGATTTGTCGATTGTCCTGCTGGGCCCAGCGCACTGTTTCGGATTGAACCGTCACGGCAACTTGCTCTTTATTTTCTACTTTGATGCTGGCAACGGGTCGCGCTGCAGGCATGTAAATTCTGACCGGCAGCACATTGAATGAGGCTGCAGATGCATACCACGACGCAAAAAACAGAATGGGTAACCAAATCAATCGACCCGGTTGCTTAAATCGACTTAAGGTTTTCATCTATCGCCCCGCGTTGTTCCTAGTGTTTAGCTCGTTACCTTGCATGACGACACCCCATGGCAATGTCACGGATAAAAATGGCCACTGGGGTAGCAGAGGAGAAATTTAGGGTTTTAAACTACCCCAGCGCCATCAAGAGCCAGTTAACTCAATCAATGAGGCTGACTCGTACCACATGGGCTCCACGGGGTGAATTGCCTCAGAACAGGACAGTAAGTGTCCGCGGAACCCCTCCACACCTCGCCTAGAATGTGACAGTTGCAGTGACTGGATTATCGCGATAGGTGCCGATCGGGACATTTTGTCCGGCAGGGATCGTACCAGTCATAATGATGGGAATTGGTAGACCAGTACCGAGGCCTACAAACGTGTCTGTACCAATTGTATTACCCCAATTGGTCGCGCAGTTGGTTAACACCGCACCGGCTGGTGGCAGATTGATCGCGCAGCCCAGCGTGTAGTCAATGGTGTCGGTGCCGGCACCATCAATGATCATTTTTCGATCGGCAACCCCAGTGCCATTTTGCCCCGCATCAATACCAACATTATGTGGTGTCAATAAAGCACAGGTGACATCAATGGTTGCCAAGCCGCTGATCAAAGGCAACGCGTCAAGTGGATCGTAGGTACCAAAATCAAGATCATTTGCCGTGACCTCACACACCTCAGCGACGGTGACACGCACCTCGAAGGTATCGCTAACCGTGGCAGCATTGGAAGGAGCCGAAAAGAAAAGAAGTGCCAGAACTGGCAGAATTGCATTAAAAGCGAGTTTAATATTTCGCATTGTAGTCCCCAAAATAATTGTCAAACGAACAAAGTATCTTGAAGCTCGAAAACACATCTCCAACGGCGCTCTATTACATGTCGTGGAGGCAAACATCGGATTTGCTCGATTACCATGCTTACCCCCACGACATCACTCTGTGATAGATGTCACTATCAGAAGTTGGCCCCCAAGCCTCCCCCTCGCGAGATCAATTAACTTGTCAATACTTCTCACACCATTTTCTTGACGAATCAGACCGCTAACACTTCGAGTCAGGTTTCGCTGATATTATTCTAATAACAATTGCTTAAATCAGGCGACCCTTGGCAAAGCTTTGGCGGCAAAACTTGCTCTCGCACATTCAATATGGTTTCAAGAAAATAAAAAGGCAAGAAAAAATCATTTATTCATCAAATATTAGACTAAAGTCGAATGACATTTATCATTGCCTGATAACCAAAAATAGAGTCATTAATAATAAATATCATAAAATTACGCGCTTAGTCTTTTAAATTCAAAGACTTAATAATGTGCATTTTTTACACGCCGCTCAGATAAAAATAGTTGACAATGACTACCGCACTTCACGTTGAAGACCCTACTAATGGCTGACATGAACACGCTTTGAACTCAAAAATGTCCCTCTATACGTGACTGAATACACTTAGCGTACAGTGCGGAGCATTATCCTTGGCGAGTACCATTTTAGACGCGGAGCGAACCGTTAAAGTTTGCGGAAACCAGCCGTCACCGAGGCTCGCTATGAATTTTTGTGGATGACTATGAATTGCAGCGCCAAAATATTGACAACGTTGTCAATGCTAACTATGATCAAACTTATATAATAATGGACTTGAATCAGAACCTCAGTAATTCACTCCACTCCGATTCAAATAATATTTACTAGAAAGCATGACCATGACCCAGGCCAACGTACTTGACCACCTTCCTCCACTTTTTATTGGAATCGACGGTGGTGGCAGCAAATGTAAAGCCAAACTCGTTTCGAACGACGCGAAATTTGTCGGCGTTGGAATATCAGGTCGAGCAAATCCCGTACATGGCATGGAGACCACGCTGGAGTCCATCGTAGATTCGGCTAAAAAGGCGCTCGCAGATGCATCGCTCCCAGAAGCCGCTTTAGACCATGTAATCGCTGGTGTCGGCCTAGCGGGCGTTAACCTCCCGTCATTATTTGAACAGGTCAATAATTGGTCTCATCCATTTAAAGCAATGTACTTGACCACCGATCTGCATATTGCCTGCTTGGGTGCACATGCCTGGCAAGATGGGTCAGTAATTATTTCCGGAACCGGGTCGTGCGGTCTCTCTATGGTACAAGGCAAAACAAAAATGTACGGCGCACATGGGTTCCCCCTCGGTGATCAAGGTAGCGGAGCCTGGTTGGGTTGGAAAGCGATTGTAGCGGCCTTATTGGCTTCGGACGATCTTGGACCATCAACCACGTTAACCGAACGCATCTGCGACTATCTTGGCGCTCGCCCAAGGGGCATCGCGGATGCCATGGCCAATCAACCACCCAAAGAATTCGCTAAGCTCGCCTCCATCGTGTTTGCGGAAGCAAAAAGCGGTGATGCTGTGGCTTTATCGATTATTGAAGAAGGTGTGTCGTATCTCAACAACATGGCTCGCAAAATTCTAACCGAAAACCCAGGTCGCTTGGCACTGCTCGGTGGATTGCGTTCTGAGATTACGCCCTGGTTAGCAGACGATGTTAAAGCTGCGCTATCCGACCCCATTCATGCGCCAGAAGACGGCGCAATCCATTTCGCCAAATCTGAGTCCGCCAACGCGAATAAAAAAGCTGGTTAGGCTCACTCAGTCATGGCGCTTACAGTACGGTCTCAGCTCTCGAATGCTAATTTACCTCTTGCGCCCTATCCGGCCTACTGTGAGGTAACAAACACCGAACAATCGTTTAACCTCGATGTAGCGGGTATAAACGCAGCAAAAGAACTCAGCGATAGCGCTGAATTTCTCGGTTCGGCGCTACGGCTAGAAAAAGGCGATGCGCCCCACACGCCAGAAGATAACGCAATCATCCTCAGTCTAGATGCAGCGCTCAATGAGGGCTACACGCTCACGATTGATGCCAACTCGGCCCGAATAATCGGTGGTGATGCAACGCAGGTTTTCTACGGCGTGCAGACCTTAATTCAGCTGGCACAAAGCCTCGGCGCCAAGTTACCAGCGCTCAAAATTAGCGACACAGCACGCTGTGAATATCGCGGCTTACACCTGGATGTCAGTCGGCATTTCTTTGGCGTTGAAGAAGTGAAACGTGTGCTGGAACTGATGGCCATGCACAAACTGAATTATTTTCATTGGCACTTAGTCGATGATCAGGGTTGGCGACTCGAATTAGACGCGTTTCCAGAGTTAGTTCAAACGGGTAGCCAGAGACCCGCTACCGTTAACAATCACACTCTGGACAGAGGCACCGATCTCGATAACATCCCGCATGGTGGTTACTATAGCAAGCAAGATATTCGAGACATTGTGGCCTACGCCAGCGCACGCCACATTACGGTCATCCCAGAAATTGACCTGCCCGGCCACAGTTCAGCATTGCTTGCCGCCTATCCCTCACTCGGTTGCAGCAACGCGCGCACGGCACCCTTCGTACAGACACACTTCGGAATCTTCACTCAAGTGTTGTGTAACCGTGAGACCACCTTCGAGTTTTTGACCACACTGTTTACTGAACTCGCCGAACTATTCCCTGGCCCGCTTGTTCATATCGGAGGTGACGAAGTTAAAAAACTACACTGGGAAAACTGCCCAGAATGCCAGCAAATCCTGCGCGATCAAGAATTACCCAACAGCAAAGCTCTTCATGGTTACTTTATCCAACGCGTCACAAAAATTTTGGCCACACTCGGTAAACGCGCCATCTGTTGGGACGATGTACTGGAGGCAAAAAACCTCGATAACAGTGTAAAAATTATGTCGTGGCTTGGTGAGGCAAAAGCACGCGAAGCGCTCGCTCGTGGTCATGAACTCATCATGACGCAGAGCAACCTCTACTTTGACTTTTACCAGTCGCTGTCGATTGACGAACCGTTTGCAATCCACGGTCATGCCCCACTTAAGGGCGTTTATAACTACGATCCTTTACAACATTCTGATGCGATTCAAGGCGTGCAGGCCAATGTCTGGACTGAGTACATCGATTCCATGGCCAAACTGGAATACGTCTTACTGCCGCGTTTGGCGGCATTGGCAGAGATCGCATGGACACCTAAAGAGAAACAGTCCTGGACCGACTTTAAACAGCGTATTCCTGGGCTGTTTGAGCGATACCGATCTTTAGGATACCGAGTAGCTGATTCGGTCTATGTCCCTGAATTTGAGGTTACGGAACGCAGCTCACAGAGTATCAAAGTGGCAGTGCACTCCGAGTTTCCAGAGAACCCAATACGCATCACCACCGATGGCAGCAGGCCGACACTGAACTCCAATGTCTATCAGCAACCCGTGGTGATTACCGAGCCAACGCTAATCCATGCGGGGAGTTTTTCTGATGATGGCACGGCCGCTTATGGCGTTGCACCGTTATTCGTCTATCCGCACCACGCGGTGAGCTGCAAGGTGATCGCTCGGGACTCTGAGCTACAGCTTCTCAGCGTCGATAATCTTGATAAGTTAACCAACGGATTACCTCAACAGGGTCTCCGTTTTCAACACGCAGACTGGGCACTATTCGACGCGCTAAATCTGTTCTACATTGACTTAGACTTGGGCGGCGAGACAAAATTTTCAAACGTTTCCGTGGGGTTTGATGGCGCGCTTGGTCGCTCTCTCTATTTTCCGCTAAGTGTTACCTTGCTCTGCTCCCTAGATGGTCAAAACTGGCTTGAAATCGGGCCACTACAACCCAGCAAACCAGCTGGACGTTGGGCGTTAAACGGCTTAGAACACACAACGCATTTCTTGCGCATTCGAGTCGACAATCAGCAGACTATTTATTCATACGAAGACGCGTGCGACGTCATACCGCCGCTCTACATTGATGAAATCACCGTCACCTAACAGATAATAACAATGACGCAAGCTACCGTTCTTTCAAATCTGGACTGGGCCATTATCGGCCTGGTACTTGGCCTAACGTTAATTATCAGCCTCGTTCTCAAAGACAGCGGCGGCAAGGGCGGCGTCGAGGAATTCTTTACCGCTAACCGATCTGCAAAATGGTGGTTCCTTGGCACCTCAATTGCAGCTACGACCTTCGCGTCAGACACACCGCTGGTCATCACGGGCTGGATCGCCGATTACGGCATCGCGGGTAATTGGTTTTGGTGGGGCGGCGCCATTGGCATTGTGGCAATCACGGTTTTCTTCGCACGCGTGTGGCGATCGACCGGCGTGGTGACTGACGCCGAAATCGCTGAATTACGCTATGGCGGAAAACCCGCCACGGTCCTTCGTACCAGCAAAGCCTTTGTGTTCTCGGTGATCGTTAACTGCGTGGTGCTCGGCTGGGTATTTGCCGGCATGTCGAAAATCGCTGAACCCTTTATGGACTGGCAGTATTTACTTGGTCCGACGCTGTACAGCGGTATCGCCAGCGTCTACCCAGATGCGCTAATTTTTAATGATTTAAACACCAGCCTGACCATTTTCACTTTGGTGGTTATTACCCTAACCTACTCTGCTGTCGGTGGACTCAAAGCCATTCTCGTTACAGATATGATCTGGTTTGTGCTCGCCATGAGCATGGCCATTGCCTTAAGCTATTTCGCTGTCGCGCATGTCGGCGGTCTCGACCAACTCTGGGCAAGTTTGGAGACGACTTACCCGGTTGGTAGCACTGCCACGGACATCGATGGCAAAACCTTTTTAGACCACCAACAACTGAGCTCGTTTATCCCCTCGTTTTCTGGCGACGTTGTTGGTTCACTCGGGATTCCCTTCTCGGCGTTTATTCTGACGCTCACGTTTATGTGGTGGACCAATGGCAATGTCGACGGTGCGGGTTTTTTCGCACAACGCCTCTACAGTGCTGCGGACAACAGTGAAGCCGAAAAAGGCGCTCTCTGGTACGGCCTGGCACATTTTGTTTTTCGGTCATGGCCTTGGGTTATCGCTGGCATCGCGGCACTGGTGATTTATCCGCGCGTTGCTGTCAATGATGTGGCCACCGAATTCAATGCCTGCTTGCAGGACGCGACGGTGTGTACGATTGAACAACGCGCATGCCTTGATAGCCGCTACGAATGTAAAATCAACGAATTCGGCCTCTTATACGAAAAACAAGTCACGCAGGCAGACGGCAGCACGAAGGTCGAACTGCGTGAAGACCGCGAACGCAGCTACCCGGCAATGATCAAAGACGTTTTGCCTAGCGGCTTGATCGGCTTGGCACTGGTTGCGCTGATGGGCGCATTTATGTCGACGGTGTCCACACACATCAACTGGGGCGCTTCGTACATCGCCAATGATTTCTACCTCCGCTTTATCAATCCTGATGCGAGCAATCAACGATTGACGTTGGTAAGCCGCCTCGCCACCTTGGGAATTACCGTGGCGGCCGTCATTTTTGCATCCTTTATCGAAAACGTTGGCGCAATGTGGCAACTCTATCTCGGCATGATGGCCG
>JAUHZM010000077.1 GCA_030426005.1 Gammaproteobacteria bacterium | reverse complement strand
AGAGCAACACACTCGGAAGGATGTATGGCATCGAACTCAGCGCCCCTGCTGCAACATCAATGACAAATTCGGCAGTTCCCAGGGACTCGGACACCGCCGCTAAAGTCACCGCTAAACCCAGTACGAGCGCGCCAATTGTCACACCCTTGATGCCCGTGACCATAGCGTCGAACACAGTTTGAATCGACATACCGCGTAACACGCTGGTCAAACACGCCGCCATAACCGCCATTCCAAAGCCTTCAAATACCATGGGTGATTGACCCAGCACAATCGGAATAATACAAAATCCCAATAGCACGCCAATCGGAACCAAAAAATCCACCACCGATGCGTGGTAACCTATCGGTACATCTGACACCGTTAATTCTCTGGCAGTCATGGGGTTTGCCGTAGGTGCGTCTAATTCGCCACTGGATTGAATTCGCTGCACCACCTTGGTCATCGGGGTACCGAGCAAGGGTAAACGGTCGAAGGCAAACAACAACGTCATCAGCACGGCAAATGTGGCGTAGAAATTGAACGGAATTGCCGCCAGGAATAAGCCGATTGCCGCCTCTTCATTTGGCACGATCATCGACAGCGGAGCAATCGTAATGAGTCCGGCAACGTAAACCGGCCATACATTAAACGGAATCAGCGTCGCGACCGGTGACGCAGTAGAGTCCACTATGTAAGCCAGTTCCTCATGCGCTACGCCGTGTTTGTCCGCTACCGGTTTTACAGTGGTGCCGGCCAACACCGTACTGATAGTGCCACCTTGATGAAAAAATACGCCCATGCACCAGGCGAAGACTTTGGCCGATAATCGTGACCTCACAAATCGAGAAGCCAGCGTCTCAGCAAAATGGCGCGCGCCACCATTACGATTCCACAAACCTAGCAGGCCGCCGAGAGCCCATAAATAGACCAGTAATATTTGCGCGTATTTCTCACTGCCAAGACTCGGCACCAGATACGCTTCTATAATGTTTATTTGCCCGCTAACTAAGCCGCCAGTCACAACCCCCAGTAACAGTGCCAACAAGACATTACGGGTGACAAAGCAGATACCAATCGTCACAACACTCGGCAGTAGAGACCACAAACCGTAGTGTGTTGCTGTCGGTTCGGGTCGTAACCACCATATCGCCATCGCAAGTAAGAATGTCAATCCAATGCCGATACGTGTCGTTTTCATTTTTATGGCTCGTTTTTGTAAAGTGGCTATTTAGGATACAAGGGGGGCAACCCTTCGTCTTGACTCATTTGCACCGACGACTTCGACGCCAGCGCAGTGCGTAGCTCAGACACGGTACTAGCCAGTTCCGACGAATTAACCTCACCATGATTATGAAACAACATACGGTCCATTGCCGCCACCAATGAGACTAAACGGTCGTCCCCACTGCGCACCGCCAAAGTATGTAAGCTATCGCTGGACTCAGCCTTTAGTGCACATCGCAACCACGTATGCAGCGCGGTACGGGTATTGACACTCACAGGTCGTTTTAACTGTTGCTGTAACTCAACCCAAGCCTGTGACTCAGACTGGTATGCTGCAACTCGATCTCCAGTATGACCAGCCGCTAATTGCCGCTGCAAGCGATTAAGCTCTCGACGCAATCGAACCATCAGGAAGCTTAACACGGCCGCGATTATTCCCAGCACAGCGGTGGCGATTTTCCAATAAGCCGCTGACGGGCCCGACACTGTCACAAACTCAGACGCTGGCGTTGACCCAGCCTGGTCCTCCATGACAGGTTCTTGTTCTTCACTGGACTGTCCAGAGCCCGGTAAAATCATCACCATTCTCGCCGGTAAAATGGCTTCCTCCCATACCTCTGATTCAGTGTTAAACCAGGGCAACCTCACTTCGGGCAAGAGCAGTTCACCGGGCTGAGACGGGACCAGAGCAGCCGACTCCACACGGATCCCAACGATGCCCTTATCTGAAGACTCGTCGTCCAATTTAGGTTGGTCCTGATAGCGTTTAAGTCCTTCGCCTTCCTGCTGCGTTGGCAGTGGCGGCACGCGGGCACTGCGTTGTTGATCGGTACGTACAGTTACAGTGCGGGTCAGTGGTTGCCCTACCTGCCATCTATCAACTGCGCCCGACCACTCCTCAGTCAGGGTAACCGACTTGCTCGGCAACCATTGCGCATTCGGCTTTTCAACGCGTGGCAAAACCGTGATGGACACCGGCTGACTGCGTGCGATGACTTGCTCGCCATTCATGCCAAATGCATCAAACAGGCTGCGCCGGCCGCCGAGACGCCCGGTATACCTAAGCTGAGGAATGGTAATCGTGCCCGCTTTCTCGGGAAAAATCGCGTATCGTAGTTCCACCACCTGCGTGGCAATGCCATTGTCTAACTGTTGAAACGTTTGTTGCCCGAGCGGCACGATCTCACCGCCATCTATCGCCAGCTGCGAACCGCCTAAATCAGTTAAACGCTGACTGATGACAAGTTGTACGGTCAGAATCGCCTGCTGCTCTTCATAGACTTGTTCTGGTTCAACCGACACACTCACCGCAAGCGGTTGGGTTACAGCATCGACACTCGGACTCTGTGCAGCGCCAAGTACGTTGATATTGATTGGTTGGCTTTTCGCCGCGCCGAGCGAGAATGATGGGATGGTCAACGGACCTTCGCGTTTAGGTGCCAACACAATCGACCAACGCGTGGTAACCGTGCTTTGTGTGACGCCATTCACCATGGTGGTCGATGAACTGGTCTGGGGGCTGATGCCAAGGATGTCAAAGTCGGATGCCAGCGTCGAAGTATCCAACGCGGACGTATTCGCCTGCGCATCGTAAGTGACGGTTAAGCGCAGTGTTTGGTTAACCGTGAGCTCGTTCCGATCGACCGTGCTGACCAACGATTCGGCGAACCCGGCAAGTGGCCACGCACAGACGAACACCAACACACAAAGTGTCAGCAGGTGGAATCGGTTTTGCATCTTAGTAGCGCTGTTCATCATTCTCTACTGGGCGATTTTGTTGCTGGCGCGCGCGCAACTGTGACTGATACTGAAATTTGCGTCGCAGTAATCCACTGGGATCTTCCTGAATGCTTCGCAACCATTGCTCACTGTTCTCACTGAGCGGAGTCTGGTCCAAAGGTTGATCTGCGGACTCAGTTTTGGTGTCAGTCGCATCTTGATCCTGACTTTGTTGATCCTGACTTTGCTGATCCTGACTTTGCTGGTCCTGACTTTGCTGATCCTGACTTTGCTGATCCTGACTTTGCTGATCCTGACTTTGCTGATCCTGACTTTGTTGATCCTGACTTTGCTGGTCCTGACTTTGCTGATCCTGACTTTGCTGATCCTGACTTTGCTGATCCTGACTTTGCTGATCCTGACTTTGCTGATCCTGACTTTGCTGATCCTGACTTTGCTGATCCTGACTTTGTTGGTCCTGACTTTGTTGGTCCTGACTTTGTTGGTCCTGACTTTGTTGGTCCTGACTTTGCTGGTCCTGACTTTGTTGATCCTGGCTTTGTTGTTTCAACAAATCCTCGATCACCTGCTTATTGTGCAGCGCGTCGTCGTGTTCTGGTGCTGCGTCGAGCACGCGTTTGTAGGCCGCCAGAGCACCTGCATAATCGCCTTTCAGGGCCAGTGCATTGGCTTGGTTATAGATGGCATCGACACCCAGTTCCGACTCCAAGCTCGCGAACCGCTCAGCCGCCGCCTCATAGTTACCGGCCCGATACTCGGAGATCGCTGCCCAATCCGAGCGTTGAAACAGGCTCGCCGCCTCGTCGTAATTTGAGTCAGCGTAGGCCTCCGCGGCACGTTGATCATCCGTTTTCCACCAGCTCGCAGCGTCGTTTGCGTTAGCGTGCTCGGGCTGTATAAAAATAATCAGTGGCACCAAATAAACAACACCCTTGCGGAAGTACCACAAAACGACGGGCAAAACCAGCAATACCAACCAATGCCCAAGATCTTGCCACTGACTCCACTCTGCAGTCTGTTCCGAACCTTCCTCATCGGCTTGAGCCACCATGCCAATGCGAACTAAATTGCTGACATCTTTGTCATCCGCCGTAATTTGCTGAAACACGCCGCCATGCTTTTGCGCAAGTTGACGCAGAAAACCGGCATCAACCTTAGTCAACACGATTTCACCATTCGAAGCTTGCACAAAGCCACCTTGCGGGCGCGGGATCGGGGCTGGTTCGAGGCCGCTGACGCCAAGTATCGACAATCGGAAGCGTGGCCCCAATGCATCATCAATTGACCTTGCCGCGGACTCCGCCACACCATCGGTAAACAAAACCAGATCACCATCTGGGTGCCCTGCATCTTTAAGCAGATTGACCGCCAATTCAATTGCGGCTTCCACATTACTGCCCGCGACGGGCATCAAACCAGGCTCCAAGGCTGGCAACAAGGCTTCGATAGTTCGAGGGTCGTCCGTTAGCGGACTGACCGTGTGCGCATCACCAGCATAGGCAACCAAAGCAACTTGGCCATCCGGCAGAGCACGCAAAAAATCGATCACTTTGAATCGCGCACGGGTTAGCCGATTAGGTGGTAGGTCTTCAGCCAGCATTGAAGGCGACAGATCGAGAATCAGCACCGTTGCCTGACTATTTTCGATGGTCGGTACGGCTTGTTTACTCAAAGTCGGCCCCGCCGCCGCAACGACCAATAGCAGTAACGCTGTTAGCGCGACATTCGAAAACCAGTTTGATAAGCGGCCAGATTCTTTGACCGTCAAGGCTTTGACCACCGCCGGCGGCAAGTAACGCTGCCAGGCACTGTGTAGTGTCCGTCGACGCGCATATCCATAGGCCAGTAATACCGGTAAAACCAGCAACAGCCAATCAGGACGAATAAAGTGAAAGTCACTTAGCATTCGAAGCAACCTCCCGATTCGATGATGTCTTAAACGGCCAGTAAAATACGATAAACAAAAAGGCGCTCAAGACCAAACTGATCAGCAAAACCCAGTGTGTCAAACTGATTTGCGGTCGAAACGTCTGTTCTTCCGGAATGGGTTCTAATTCATCCAGCTTTTGATAAATGGTGTTGAGTTCGGCCGGGTCGCGCGCGCGAAAATAACTGCCACCCGTTGCTTGCGCGATCGCAATCAAGGTTTCTTCATCCAGCTCATTCCCCGCTGGCACCATGCGCTGTCCGCCAAAAACGCCGCGAACCAGCCGCACCTCCGCGCCGACCCCAATGGTGTGAATTCGAATACCGGCCTCTTTTGCCACAGCCGCGCCATTCATAGGATCTGTGCCAGCGGTGTTTGTACCGTCCGTCAAAAGAATCAGCACTCGACTTTCAGCAGGTCGATCACGCAATCGTTTCACCGCCAGGCCGATGGCATCTCCAATGGCGGTGGCACCACCAGCAAACCCAGGTTGCGCCTCATACAGTTGCTGAGCGACTGTATTGCGGTCGTAGGTCAGCGGCGTTTGTAGATAGGCTTGTTCACCAAACAGGATTAAACCTAAACGATCACCAACCCGCTGCTGAACAAATTCCCCGACCACGTGCTTGACCGCATCAACACGCGGCACATATTTTTGATCGAATAACATATCGGCTTCGCGCATCGACTCTGAGATATCCACCGCCAGCATCAAGTCACGACGATCTTGCGGCAACTGAATTGGCTCACCGTAGAGTACCGGCCTTGCCAGTGCGGTGATCAAGCTAATCCAGAGCAACCAGATCAGCACACCACTGACGACGGATGAGTGTCTCACATCGGCGGACGATAATGAACCAACCAAGCCGTAAAACGGCACGCGCAACGCTCCGGCAGCGCTATCCTGTGGTGGACACACTGCGCGCACCAACAGTGGTAAGGGCAGTAACACGAATGCCCAAGGCCAGACCCAGCTAATCACTATCCCCCTCCCTGCTCGGCTTAACGTCAACGGAGGTTTCGCCCAGCCAAGCCACCACCTCTTGATGTAGCTGTGCTGCGTCAATCTGATCGGCACTAGACTGGTACACGCCATGGGCCAGAGCGTGTCGACTAGACTCAGACCAATTTTGCAGCGAGCCAAGCCGCCCCAATGCTGCTAGCCACTTAACTTGGCGACCGACGTCACATTCTGTGCCAACAAAAGCCGCTTCAGGGTGCCATTCAAACCTCGTAGATACTGGGCAGTATTGTGGTCTGCTTGCCAGGTCGAATAAAGTTGCGCCATTTCGTGTAAAGCAGCCTGCTTTAAATGCTGTGTGTTGCGCTTGGGCTGACGCCGCAACCAATATGCGAGCATCCCCAGCGCCACGACCACGAGTGCCAACACGATCCAATAACCCGGCGCTAACGGCCACCAGCTTACCGGTTCAGGTAAATGCACGTCTCGCAGCTGCTCTAGCAATTGAGGTGTCGCGTCACTCATACCTTCTCTCAATCTCGATATACTGAACCCAATATCGTGCGAGCTTGGGTGTCGGTAGACGCCACGAGCAATCGTGCGCGCGCGCGTTTCGCCGCTGAATGCAATGTTTGCTCACGGTTACTGATAAGTTGTTGGTATTGTTGGTGTTCACGGGTACCCCAGCGAATGTGACGATGCTGCTGCCCATCACTGATCCGCAAGTCGCCACTTACGGGGAGGCTCTGCTCGAAGGGATCGTACACTTGAATCAGTGTGACGTCTGTGTGGCGCGCTAAGGTACTTAGTGCGCGACTAAAATCCGCGTCCAGATCATGGAAATCGCTCACCACAAAGATGGCCGTACCGGGGCGTGTAATTCGGCGACACTCGGTCAGTGAATGCGTCAGACTACCAGCTAAATGATCACGCGCGTCAGATTGAGTTTCATGAATCGGTTCTAGCAAGGCATGGTTCGCAGCCACGCTGTGGTGCAGAAACTGCAATACGGCAGATTTATGCCGCTTGGCGCGGCAATCAACTTCGTTCCGCTGACCCAATATCTGCCCCCCTACTCGGTCACCACCTTTGAGCGCCGCCCATGCCAGTGCAACCGCCAACTCCACCGCCAAAACGGATTTAAACTGGGCGCCTGAGCCAAAGAACATACTGCCACGTTGATCGAGAATAAGGTGACACGGTCGTTCACGATCCTCACAAAACAACTTGGTAAAGGTTTCACCAGTTCGCGCTGACACTTTCCAGTCGATACTGCGAATATCATCGCCGGGCTGATAGTGACGAACCTCTTCAAACTCCATCCCGCGACCACGAAATCGAGAACGCACCGCCCCGAGTAACATACTGCGAGCGGCCGAACTGGCTGCCAGATTGAGTTGTTGAGCCCAATGACGCGACCGCACCAGGCGTGTTGGATCCACCAGCACACCGGCCTCTATGAATTCATTTGCAACGAATGACTGGGATTTTGTTAGTGCCGACATATCTGCAATGCTTCCCTGAGACACACCGACCAAGCTACGCGACGGGCACGCGATTCATCAGCTCCCTGATGACATGATCGACTGAGATGCCATCTGCTTCAGCTTCGTATCGCAAAATTAAACGATGGCGAAAACAATCATGCAGCACGGCTTGAATGTCATCGGGCGACACAAAATCTCGTTCGTTCAAATAGGCATGCGCGCGGGCACACCGATCCAAAGCAATCGTTGCGCGAGGGCTGGCGCCAAATTCTATCCAACCGGCCAGATCATCACCGTATTTCTCCGGTGTTCGCGTTGCGAGCACGAGTTGCACCAAGTATTCGTCGACAGCCTCGGCCGTGTGCAACTGCATTACCGTCTGACGCGCCGCAAAAATAGTGTCTTGCGGTATCTGCGCTTCTGGCTTCGCTGCACCACCTGCCAATGCTTCGCCACGTGATAGCGCCAAAATCGACTTTTCGGCACTCACGTCCGGGTATCCGATACGCACATGCATCAAGAACCGATCCAATTGCGCCTCAGGTAACGGGTACGTTCCTTCCTGCTCTATTGGGTTTTGGGTAGCCATCACTAAGAATAACGGCGGCAATTGGAATGTCTCTCGACCAACGCTAACTTGTCGCTCAGCCATGGCCTCCAACAAGGCAGACTGCACTTTCGCCGGCGCGCGGTTCACTTCATCCGCTAGCACCAGATTATGGAAAATCGGCCCGCGCTGAAAACTAAAACTCTGTGTCTCCGGTCGATAAATCTCGGTGCCTGTAATATCCGAGGGCAGCAGGTCAGGCGTAAACTGGATTCGTTGAAACTCACCTTCGATCCCTTCCGAGAGACTTTGAATCGCCTTAGTCTTGGCTAAACCTGGCGCGCCTTCAACTAACAGATGACCATCCGCTAACAAGGCTATTAACAAGCGCTCGACGAGTTCTGGCTGCCCCAATATTTGGCCATTTAGCCATTCCTGTAACTGTGCAAATTCTTTCAACACGATCGTGTAACCACTCCTGTAGATAAAAGATCACTGCGTGCGACACTCTCATCGCAGCGCGGCGTTCGATTAGGTGAAACTAATTACTAGACTCTGCTTTTTATAAGCAGATTTGACGATATTTCAATTACAATTTTGACATAAAGAAAGGCACAGATGTAGGCCCGCAACATCCTGGCCAAACACTCAATCAGCCTTTTTGTTGTCGTCCTCAATTTCTTCAACGTCGGTTACCGTGCGCTGCACCAGCTTGATCCGTCCTGCCTTGAGCAAGGCATCGCGCAACAGGTACTCGATCTGTTGGTTAACACTGCGCAAGTCATCGTCAGCCCAGCGTTGCAGAGCCGCCAATACCTGCGCATTAATTCGTAATGGGTACGCTTTTTTAGCCACGATTTAGTCTTAGGTCTAATACAATGAACCGCTATTTACCACCGGCTGCGCCTGCTGCTCACTGCAAATCACAACCAACAAGTTGCTCACCATACTCGCTTTGCGCTCATCATCCAATTCGAAGTTATGATCACGTGCAAGTGAGTCAACAGCATCCGTCACCATCTCCACAGCGCCTTGCACAATGATTCGACGGGCCGCCAACACAGCACCAGCCTGTTGCTTGCGAAGCATCGCCTGCGCGATCTCAGTGGAGTACGCCAGGTGTGAAATGCGTGCTTCGATCACCTCCACACCGGCTTTGTTCATTCTCTCCTGGATTTCTTCTTTGAGCTTTTCCGCTACCTCAATTGGGTCACTGCGCAACGACAAGGAACTGTCATTACTCTCATACGGGTATTGGTTGGCGAGGTTACGCAAAGCCGACTCACTTTGAATGGTAACGAAACTCTCAAAGTCATCCACCTCAAAAAACGCTTCAGCGGAATCGATCACACGCCAAACCACGACGGCGGCGATCTCAATTGGACTACCGGCTGCGTCATTTACTTTCATCTTACTGCTCTCAAAGTTACGCACTTTGATCGAGACAGGTGTGCGTTTGTGCAACGGGTTTGACCAACGCAGGCCAGCGTGGTTATCGGTTCCCGCATAGCTACCAAACAGTTGCATGATCTTGCCCTCATTTGGCGCCACCATGAACAGACCGAACCAGCATACCGCGACCACGACTGCCGACACGACACCCATTATTAACAGGAAAAAATCTGGCGCGACGCCGTTAAGTACTGCCGTTTTCAAGGTTGAAAACACCAGCCAAAACGATCCCGCCTGTAACACAGCTAAAATCACAATCGCCAAGTATCCATTTAGAGTCCATGCTCGTTTTTGCTTGATCATCTCAGTCATCCTCACTTGCTTATAAGCCACTAAAATAAAGAATATACTATTGATATCATTTTGATATCACATAAGCAAGCTTTTTCTATGTGAGTTCGTCACGTAGATTCTTTGAAGGAGGTTTAGACGTCTGTGTCGACGCTGTGCTCTTTACCGTCGTTAAACAGTTCACTTTCCTTGTAGTGTCGGATTGTATGCCGAATCAGAACAGCCAATACTGCAGAAACGGGGAGCGCAAGTAACACTCCAACAAAGCCAAAAAGTTGCCCGCCAGCAAGCACCGCAAAAATAACAGCAACGGGATGCAAGCCAATACGATCACCAACCAACCAAGGCGTTAACAGATAACCCTCGATCAATTGCCCTATTCCGAAAACCAGTGCCACCTTCCAAAGTGCCATCCAGTCCTGATACTGAGCCACGAACAACACACCAGCGAGCACCACACCGACCGCGGTTCCTAGATACGGTATGAAACTCATGATACCCGCGACCAGACCAACTAACAGCGAGAACTGTAAGCCGATCAGCGACAAGCCAACGGCATAGATTGTGCCGAGCCCGGTCATCACCAGAAATTGGCCACGCAGAAAGGCGCTTACCATCGAGTCAGACTCAATCGCAAGCTCCTTCACCTTGGTTTTCATCGAGTACGGAATCAACTCATAGATACGCGCGACAAGAAGATCCCAGTCGCGCATCAAATAAAACGTGATAACCGGTGTCAAGGTGACAAAGATTACGCCGCTGAGGAGCGCACTACCAGATTTAAATACCGCTTCTAACAGCTCCTTGGTGGCGGCACCAGCTTCTGGCAAATATGTTTTGGCAACGTCTTTAAAATTGATCGCATCAGCATCGACACCAAAGTAAGACGCGATCTGCGTAGCGGTGTCATCCAACCATTCGCCGTACTCAGGTGCCCTTTCGGTCAAGGCATCTAACTGATTGTGCAACATGGGCACCAGCAACAATACCAACAGGCCAATCACCACAAAAATAACTAAAAACACCAAACTAACGGCGGCGCTACGAGACAACTTAAAACGTTCCAACTGATCCACCAGCGGGTCGCCGAGATACGCTAACAGTGCGCCAAAAATAAACGGCGCCAGCATGGGCGACAAAAAGTAGACGGCCAAGATGGCGCAAAAACTAAAAGCCATGTAAAACCAGACTCGTGTTTCTCGTCGAAAAATGGGCATCATGTTCTCACAAGGATGTTTTCAGAAAAATTGCGTGGCAGAAAGTTACTCGGTTGGTAATAGCGTGTTTTGATCATGTTGCAGATACCAGCAACCATCTGATTCTGGCGCGAATAACATGCTCAACAAAAACGGATTACCGGGTTTGTTCGGACGGTCAACCGAAACCTCATACACCACCAGGCCCCAGTGCTCACGCGCATCACGACGGACCTCTCTAGTGTTAAACTTCCATGTGGCGTCCATAAACCATTCCTTATGCATCGACTCAATGGCCGACTTGGAGCGTAAGCGCGCCCCATTGGGTAAAATCATCAGATGCTCGTCCCGCGGCGCCAATGTTTGCATGTAGCTCTCTAAGTCTCGGCCTTTCACGGCAGCTACGTGTCGCTCTACGACGTCGGTAAATGTTTGACTACAACCATCACCAGCGACTGCTGTGTGAGGTAACGTGGTTAATAACAATAATACGACTAGAATGCGCGATCGTGTATACATGCTGCCTTCTCCTGATTAAATCCGTGGAAGCTGACGATTCAAAAACATCGTCTAGCCTATACTGTATCTCTGGATCAACATCTTGAATTATGCGGACCACAACGCAGTACATCTTACATCATGGCCTTTGAACTCCA
>JAUHZM010000076.1 GCA_030426005.1 Gammaproteobacteria bacterium | reverse complement strand
GTTCCAGTTACTGGAAGTGGTGGCGATGCTGCTCACCGGGTTTCTCGGTAATGGTCTGTACAATTTGGGTGGATTGATACTTACCGTGGTCGCGATTCGACAAGGAGTTCTGCAATCTTGGGTTGCTGTGTGGGGCGTTTTTGCTTGGGTTTGTGGATTGGGCTTATCGGGTGCCATCGCGTTGCAGTGGATGAGCGCCGCGGAAGTGTTGACGGCTTTGTCCATGGGGTTGAGCACCAGCTGGATGCTGGTTGTGGCGCATCGAGTTATCAAACAATGAGTGACTATGGATTGCTCAAACTGATTCACATAGGCTCGTTGATACTCTGGCTTGGACCGGCTCTGGGCGCGTGGTTAGTCTTGCGGGCTCTGGATGACAAGAATTTTTCGGGCGGCGCGGTCGCTGCGAAAGTGAGTCGCATGTTTTATATCACCGTCATCATTGAACATGTCGCGTTTGTCGGTCTGCTGACGTCTGGATTTTATCTAGCGCATACTTACCACTTCTTTGGGTCTCCTTGGCTGACCCAGAAACTAGCCATTGTTTTACTGATTATCGTGCCGCTGGAAGTGGTCGACATTATTCTAGGGAATTGGCTAGCAAGTACCGCATCGCAGAAAGCGTATGCTGGAATAGTACTAACAAGCTGGGAACGACGAGGGTTGGAAATCTACCACGGCGCGTTTACCAAAATCGCATTGTTAGTGTTGCCGATTGCAGTGCTATTAATTCTCTATTTGGCGACAAGCAAAACGGCTATTCTTCCAATCTGAATGAGGCGCTTTCTGCGAGTAGTGCGGTTGCGACATCACGACCAAGAGTTGATATCGACCATCCGCAAGAGTACGGATGGTCGATTAAAGCCCGGTAAGGCTCATTAATATCCGCGAGCGCTGGTCAACGATGCGCGTTGTCTGGCGGCAAGTTGCGCTTTCCGTTGTTCTGAGCTTATGCACGGTTCCTCGGCAAGTTTGTTAGCGAGGTCTTCAAATTCAACCAGTTCCACGGTTGGATTGCTCGAAAACGTGTAGCCCTCTGGAAGGCCTTGCCATCGCACAAATGCAAAAGCCGTAGATGCGCCCGCCGGGTCCAGCCAATTCGCCACGCCGGGGTCGCGAGTGCTGATTACGAATTTGGCATAGTCGTCGTGGCTAGCCGTGGCTTGCGACATATTCAGGCTGGTTTGGCGGTGACAATAATCAAGTGCATTGAACCACAGGTCACCGATTTGAATCGATTGATACTTAGCTGGCGATCTCGGTATGGTAAGGATAACGGCCTTATCAGAATGAATCGGGAAGTAACCCGCTGAATTCCATTGGCCGGGGAGCCCTTCTTTAGTTTCTTTCGGTGGGGTTAGGGTGTTCGCCTTGATTTTAGTTCGAAGTCCATCGACAAATTTAACCCAACCCTTTGTTGATCCCAAGAGGTAGTCAGACGCACGTTTATACTGTTCATGAACCAGTTTTGGATTCGGCGGTGGGCTGGGTTCGCCTCGGGTATCGACCCGTTCAATGTACCAGGTTCCGCTTTTCTCGCTCTCCCAGTCCATGAAACTTTCGCGTATCAAAATGCTTGTGGCCTGAAGATCACCGTTGGTGATGCTAAGCCAGTTTTCACCGGTTTGGGTGTCACTAATCGTTATTTCGAAATAGCCTTCATCGTCGACGATCAGCTCATTGCTCGACAGCTGGCTCACTGTTTTGGGACTGGTTAGATTCTCATTGAAGCCAGCGTCGCCCGCACCAACTTGCACTTCCATGTAGGCATTGTTGCCCCGTTTGCCACGTATGACATACGTACCCGAGCTTGAGATCGTGGCAATGTGATACCGGTTGTCAGGGTTAAACAGTCCAAACTGACTGTGTTGATCGAAGCATCGAAATTCAGGGTGCAGCGGATCGTGTACGATAAATCCTTGGTCCAAAGCAGCGGCAAGTTGGTTTTTGAGCTGGCGCTCAGCCGCCGCTTTTTCCTGCATAGGGTTAGCGCTTTCGAGTAGCCAAGGCGCAGAGAATAGTATGTCGCGTGCTTCTTCAATGGCGTGCGCCAATTGCATCGCGCCCATCAGAGGTTGTTGAGGTTTGTGATTGTAAGTCATGGTATGTCTCCATCAGCGTGTAGTTTTAAGGGAATATGACCATGTCTTTACTGATGATCAGTCGTTCAACGGGTCCGTGAATCGGCATGGCCTCTTCAAGTCTGGCCTTGAAGATACTAGTTAAGTGTCAAGTTGTGTTGGTTTGGTTCAAGTTGGCCTGAATCAAGAAAGTATTCGGCCTAAACTTCTCTCTATGAAGTAACTTTTCAATAGGCAAAGTGACTGAGAGAAAAACCGTATCTAAAGGAGTTTGCTACACGTATAGAGTGCTGGAGAAACGGATCAAGTTTCTTGCCGTGTCTTGGATGCGTGCTGAAATCGCATACAGCACAGGGAGGGAAATTCGGCTTATCGTGCTAGACAATAACCGCGACGCGCCGAATGGGTTGGTCGCGGCTATTGGGATTAATAATTAACCTGGGCAGTAAAAGGTAATTTCATAGCTCAGGTTGGTTGCACCGGGGCAGCTCGATAAGCCAACACCGTCATCATATGGGTAAGTGTACGTATCGCACTTAGCGTGCACGCTAGTGCGATATTGCGTGAAGTGGGCCGGCCCATTGCTACACTGCTCCGGACTGATTGGCGGAGTTGGGCAAGCGTACATTAACAGATGCGGATCGGTAGTCGGGTAGGTCTGAAAACCACCGGCCCAATGTGAAAACCCCAGCTTGCCAGAGGGCGAATAACAACCGGCTTGAGCGCCGGTTGCCGGATTGAATACCCGGAGGTCGACATTGGATAGCCCGGGATACTGCCCATTACTACTCAGGTTTTCATTAGTCGGACAAGACGACCAGGTTAATTGTGAGCAATCAATCAGCCCGCCTGGAGGGCCTCCTGGTCCATCGGGTTGTGGACCAACCGGGCAATTACCTTTGACTTGCACCTTCATTGGTGCGGTAAACCCATCCACCACACTGGAGTTCCACCAATCGTTGCGGCCGAGAGGTTGTCCAGGCGCCGAAGGGTTCTGAAAGCAATCGCCTTCTGACACACCGTCAATGCACGCAAAGGTAATCTCAAACTTGGAATCAATGGGTGGCGCGCAGCCTTCCGGTGGACAGGTAAAATCAAGTTCTGCAGGACCGCCGCTGGCGCCGATCGTGCAATTATGACCGTTGGCGTCGCAACCAAACCCAGGCCAGAAGCGCATCGCGGCCAGACCGACGTCTGGGATATCATATTCAATGTAGTCGCCAGCCGTATTGAGACGATGGCGATTGGGCGCATTGAATTGAATGCCAGGCGCGGTGAGCCATTGAATCCACATGGGTTGTGTTGGACAGGCGCTGATGATTTTTAAACGTTTGTTGGTAGCACCAGCTACACCGGGGCCACCAGGTGACACGCCACCACCGCACCCAGTGCCTTCAATCTCAATCCAATTGAGATTCCAGCCCCCGACTGCTGCAAATACGCCGAGACTGTATGTGCCCGCGTTGATGTTGACGGTGGTGCTGACCGTGGTCCAATTTTGCCAGCCACCGGTGTATGGAATATCGATGGTTCCCAACACGATATTGCCGCCATTCAAATCGATGGAGGCCTGTCCACCGGACTGGTCACTGGCCACACGCAGCTTAATGGTGTAAGTCCCGCTACTTGGTATCGTGAGGTTGTTAAATGCCAGCCATTCGGTGGTATCGATCCAGCCAACATTGTGCCCGCCGCCACTGTCCGCGGTCGCTTCGATATCCACATCGTCGGTCCGGTACTGCCCACCTTCATTGCCAGCCGTAGTATCGAAGAAGGCGACATAGTCCTCAGCCTCATAGGCCGCACAGACTTCGGGGATTGGCGGCGAGGAATCCGCCGTGACCCGCATGGATGAGACTTCGTCATTAAAATTTAAGCCGCCAGCTGAGTTGTCGGTTAGACACGCGTCATCGCTACTTAAAGTGATGGAAGCGCCACCAAACCCCGCATGCTCGAACAATGTGACTTGATATCCTGGTGCCACGCGTAGTGAGGATAAGTCATCATTCGCGACGCCTACCGCTTGTAATGCATTTAAGTCAAAGTCGCCTTCGCCGAACCCAGCCGAATAGCCTGCGTAGTTACAATCCTGGTACAGAGTGACAAGATTGCCACCAGGTTGAAAATAGCAGGCTTTGGCCACGCCGGGGACAGGATCCCCGAAGGTGGCGTTGTTACAGGCAATGCCGTTGCTCGCGCTGCGGTACACAAATGCGCCGTTTGCGCCATACGCTACCGACGCGCTGCCACTGAATGAGCAGGTGCCATTTTCGTTGGCGCAGAATGTGTAACCGGCGGGGCCACCGGGGTTGGTGATGGTGTCACAGCCGGTGCAGCTTGTGCCGGGCACGTTTGAATCCTGGTAAACACGAACCCAATCGACGTACATGTTCTGTGGCATGGCGGTGCCTTCGGCGGATTGCCCTAGAGTAAACCCCGTGGCACTGCTGCCGGCCGCAAAATTGAGCAGAATATAGTGCTCCCAATCCTGGAATTCATTGGTGCCGTTCACAGCATTTCGAATGTCGGCAGCGTGATATTCGACCCCATCGACCGACCAGCGTAGGAATTCATGGTCCCAGTCTAGGGTGTAGACATGCCATTGACGACCATCTAATGGTGTCGAGCCAGAATAGTTCGCATACAGGCCATTGTGGTCTTGCCAGTGAATCGTGCCATGGTTGCTGCCTTCGCTATTGCGTTGCTCCATGATGTCTATTTCACCAATTGCTGGCCAAGTACCGCCTTGGGTGCCAAGCATCCAGAACGCGGGCCATAAGCCAGGTCCGTAAGGGCGTTTAATACGCGCTTCGATGCGACCGCGACGAAAACTGCGTTTACCTTGGGTGACAAGGCGGCTGGAAAAAAGTTGATTACCTTCCCGCGTCATTTGAATCCGCAGTGCGGTGCCATCCGCACCTGCTTCACTGACGATACTGCTGTTGCTGGCTCGATACTGTTGTAACTCATTGTTACCCCAGCCACAGATGCCGTAGGCGCATCCGTCACCGGTCTGGTGAGTCCAGTTGGCGTTATTAAAGTTATTGAATTCGTCTGACCACACAAGTGTGAGAGCCGCATTCGCAGGCACTGATCCGAGTATCAGCAGCCATGTCAGCAAGCAGAGCGTTATCGGGCGAAAACCCGTACTTTTCGCTTTCATGGTACATCCTCCTAATTATTGAGTTGGTTGGCTCTCTCCTGCAACAACGCCCCAATACTGATCAATTGTCCATAAGCAGTGCGCTATTGCAATAGCGGATGATGATTGCAGCAGGATTTATCAGTCTTTGGTTTACCTGATACGACGCGTTGATACCGTTATACTTGAGTAACTAGAACTAACCTGCAATTCACTCGATGAAGAAAAGATGCTTTAGATCCACACTCCTTTCAGTCATAGCAACCATACTTTGTGTGTATGGTCAGTTGGTGCTTGCAGAGATCATGGATGCCAAGCAAGTGCTCGCAGTACGCTTTGTCGAGCATTTTAATGCGCGTGATCACAAGCAGTTGGACAGCTTATTCGATACCGACGCGTTTTGTGATCGCGTTGCCCGCCGTATGCACAGCAACACACCTCAACAGGCTTTATTTAAGATGCGCACCTGCGGTGTGTATAAGAAGAGGTCATTCTCGAATATGCTCTTTGCACAGGCATATGCTACTAACCCTGTTGCAAAATTTATTGGTCAAACTAATCAGGGACGCCCCGTAATTCGTTTCGTTATTGGTGGTGGCGGGTACGAATATCTTGAGTTGGTCATAATAGAGAGTGAACTCGCAGATGAAAGTACGCTGTACATTCAAGATTTGATTTTTGCGTCTAAAGGTCAGCCACACAGTAAGTCGACCGCTATGACTATGGGGTTGTTTGGTGATGTGAGCGAGAGTACGTTAAAGCGTCTTCTAGGAATTAGCGAAATAGACAAAAATGTGCTGGAGGTGTTCACCAAAATGGCTGCAGCTGCTAGTTCAGGAGACTTTGCTAAGGCACTGCAGTTGTTGGACACGTTACCGAAAAAAATAAAGACGACCAAGATCATCTTGCTTGTGCGAGCTGGGTACGCGATGCAAGTAGATGAGATACTGTACGGCAATGCGTTGAGTGAATTGAATCAATACTATGGAGACGATCCAACGCTTAGTTTCGCCTTGTTAGATCATCATATCTATCAGGGCGATTATGACAAGGCTTACGCTGGCGTGGAATCAATGCTCAGGCGATACGGGGCCGATGCCTCAATCCTTAATCTCCAAGCGAATGTATTGTCAGCGCTTGGTCGAATTGATGAGGCATTTGTGGCCGTCGATGCAGCTTTAGAAATGGAGCCTGAACTTGTTGATTTGTACACGACCAAAATGTACTTGTTGACTTTTGACGAGCGACATCAGGATATGCTGTCGCTCATTAACTTAGCGGATCAGCGTGAGCTAGCTGGTCACCTGGCGACGACGTTGTCTGACTCAGTTTTCGATGGGTTTCGCGCATCGGAAGCGTACGAAAACTGGATCGACGGAGCCGTGTACGGGAGTCAATAAGATGTCTCATCTTGGTTAAGCAGCTTTTCGACGATCACCACATCAAACCACTGACCATTGATTTGCCCGTGTCGCCGGTAAATACCAACTTCACGAAACCCAAATTTTTTGCACAGTGCGAGGCTGGCATGGTTAAAGGTGAATATTCGTGAGAGCATCTTTGTGTAGCCCAGTGTCTCGGCCAAATTAATCAAATTCGTCGCTAAGGCTGAGCCTACGCCTTGTCCTTGAGCCGAGTCTGAGAGGTAGATTGATAACTCGGTGTTCTGCCGATAACAGGCGCGAGGACGATACTCAAATAGACGCGCGAAACCAATGACGCGATTATCTTGCACGGCGACTAGCACTGGGTAATCATCAAGCTTGTCAAACCACGGCTCGATATCAGTCAAGCTTCTGGGGGCTGTGTCAAAAGTCGCCTTGCCGGATTCGATTCCTTGATTATAAATGTCGCAGATTTCATGCGCATCGCTAGGCTGAGCCAGGCGGACGGTGATCGCTGGTTTTGATGCGTTCTCGGTGGTCATAATGGACTGCATTAGATTGAGCGTTGGTTTACACGTTGGCTGAGTTGTTCGGCGGATTCCACGCGTTCGGAGTAGCGATCTACCAAATAATCTTTTTGGTCGCGTACCAACAGGGTGAACTTCACCAACTCTTCCATCACATCCACGATACGGTTGTAGTAAGCGGACGGCTTCATACGGTCGTCATCGTCGAACTCTAAAAAAGCTTTAGCGACACTGGATTGATTGGGAATGGTCACCATCCGCATCCAACGACCCAGAACGCGTAGTTGATTAACCACATTAAATGACTGAGAACCACCGCAAACCTGCATTACTGCCAAGGTTTTGCCCTGCGTTGGTCGCACCGCGCCAATGCTCAAAGGTACCCAGTCAATCTGACTTTTAAAGATGCTTGTCATTGAGCCGTGCCGTTCGGGCGAGCACCAGACCTGACCTTCTGACCACACCATGAGTTCCAGTAACTCTCTCACTTTCGGGTGATCAAAATCGGTGGTGTCGGGCTGTGGTAGACCATCGGGATTAAAGATGCGTACTTCGGCACCAAAGGTTTCGAGTAAGCGGGCCGCCTCTTGGATTACCAGACGACTGAATGAACGCTGGCGCAGCGAACCATACAGCATTAGGATTCTCGGAGGATGCGTTGATTTTTTGTTGTCTTTGTTCTCGAAGGAGGGAGTATCAAGCTGGGCTTGGTCGATGTTCGGTAGTGGGATTTCCGTAGACATTGGATTATTACCTAGGAGTAAAAATTAACATTTAATGTGTGGCCAGTTTTAACAACACAGTTTTTTAAGCCGATCGCAAGCCTCATGAAAGAACTCTGCGTTGTTTTCCATGGTGGTATTGATCACGTTGACGGCCCACGCGGGCAAGTTCGCATCGAGTTGGTAATAAACCCATCTTCCGCGTCGCTCGCCATGTAAAACACGGCAATTTCTTAGTTCAGCTAGATGGCGAGAAATCTTGGGTTGCTCGAGATCCAGCGCATCGGTTAGATCACAGACGCAGGCTTCGTTTAGGTTCGCTACCAATAAGACAAGTTTGAGTCGTGTGTCATCGGCCAGGCATTTAAAAAGTTGTAAGGGATTCATGAGATAGTGCTATTCGTTATATATGAAATATCATATATATGAAAAAACATATGTCAATAGGTTTCGATAGCTTGTCTTTACAGCATTGGTCGTAGCGCGGTATTGTGGTCTCCGATCTCAAACGAAGGCAATTTAACCGCGTCGCAGGAGTTTTCAATGGAGCTGACTAGCATTATCGGGTTTGTGGTGATGGCCACATTATTAGTAATCTCGCCAGGCCCCAATGGCCTTCTGGTCACAAAGACTTATTACGCGGCCGGGCGGTCGATGGCCATGGCGAACATTGTTGGTTTTATCGGCGCATTCTACGTGCATGGCACATTGGCTGTTTTCGGCATTTCAATGTTGATCGTGCAGTCCGCAGTGGCGTACCAGATTTTTAAGATCTGTGGCGCTGCGTACTTGGTTTGGCTCGGACTGCGAGCTTTGATCGACGCCTGGCGAGATGATGCGCCACTTTCAGAAGGCTCCGTGCCAAAGGGTACCAAGGCCTACTCACTGCGACTTGCTGTCATGGAGGGATTCTTAACGAATGCGCTAAACCCCAAAGTGTCTATTTTCTATCTTGCCGCGTTCCCGCAATTCCTACCCTTCGAGAGCAGTGCGACAACAGCATACTTGTTGGTAAGCACACATATGCTTATTAATGTGGTTTGGTTTTCTTTGATGGTCTTATTGCTGAGCCGTATAAACTTTGGCGTGACTGCTCAGTGGCTGCGGCGCAGTTTGAAGTCAGTTACTGGCCTGTTCTTTATCGTCTTCGGTATCAAATTGTTGGTGTTAAAGCCGATCAATAACGACTAGGCA
Source organism: Gammaproteobacteria bacterium (assembly GCA_030426005.1). Taxonomy (GTDB): domain Bacteria; phylum Pseudomonadota; class Gammaproteobacteria; order Arenicellales; family Arenicellaceae; genus Arenicella. The sequence goes on along the minus strand of JAUHZM010000076.1, from coordinate 2,466 downwards.
TGCGTCTTACTATACGTATTGCTATGAGTTGTGCATTGAAACGACTTTTCACGTTAGCCCTTGCTTTAGTTTGGGTTACGCCATCTACTGCAGAGCAATGCTCTTCCTTGGCGACACTGGATTGGATGCTTGGAGAATGGGTGTCAGATAGCCCGAAGCGGACTTACCATGAGTCGTGGTGGCATGTCAGCGATCATACTTTTGAAGGGCAGAGCCTGGTCCATCGAGCCAACCGAGGGACGCCCAGCCGGGAAGCTCTGCGACTGGTCTCGATGTCTGACGAATTGTTTTATCTGGCCAAAGTGGCTGAGAATGTGCTACCGATCGCGTTCAAGCTAAGCACGTGTGAGAAAAATAGCGCCACGTTTACCAACCTCGAGCACGATTTTCCTCAATTAATTCGTTACACGCGGACGTCTGATCGAGCGCTGGAGGTCGAGGTTGGCACGCAGTCCGAGATAGCCTTTACCATCGAGTTCGAGTTAAGTTTGGAATCAACTTTAAAGGAGTAGCGCGACTATGAGGTTTATTATCGCAGTGTTGACCTTATTCGCCCTGCACACTCATGCTAACGCGGAGCAGTTACTGCAGTCGCAACAATCTTGGGATGGAGGCGCATTCGCGTATCCGCAAGGTACACCTGAAATCAGTTCTTACAAGCTTAAGCTAGCGACTGGTGCGACAACACCGGAACACTGTCACCCGGTACCTACTATGGGCTATGTACTGTCGGGCCGCTTGCGAGTTGAAACTGCGAATAATGATAAAACACATTTTGAAGCGGGCCAGTCGGTGGTGGAAGTTATGCGAACACCACACGTGGGCACAGCGGTTGAAGGACCGGTTGAGATTGTGGTGTTTTATGCTGGCGATACCAATACGCCACATACGTTGTTAGCGACCGATGATTTGTATGCGCGTTATTGTCAATCTAACGGGTCGACGCAATGAAAAAGTGCGTTATTCGATGGTTTGGTTTTATTGCTTTGGTAATCGCTGTTCAGTGCGGGCAAGCAGCAAGCTTTCCGCAACAAGAGCTTGAATTTGAGAGTGAGTCGGTGACGCTGTCAGGAACGTTGGTCTTGCCAGCGGCGGAGGCCCCGCATTCGGTTGTGGTGTTCGTGCATGGCTCAGGTCCACAAACTCGCAATTTGTGGATAGCTGAAAAATTCGCCAGTCAAGGAGTTGCCGCTTTTGTGTATGACAAACGTGGCGTTGGAAAGTCAGGCGGTGAATATGAAAGCCAACAAAGCGTCAGTGAGAAAAATATCCGCTTGCTAGCGAATGACGCCGTGGCGGCGATTGAACAACTAAAGCGACACTCATTAGTAAAGCATCTCCCGGTAGGGCTGGTTGGCATCAGTCAGGCAGGGTGGATAGCGCCGGTCGCTGCAGTAAACACCGATCTGGTCGATTATCTCGTCATCTGGAGTGGCCCGGTTTGTAAGGTAAGCGAAGAAGACATCTACAGTAAGTACACGGCGGACAAAGACACCGAGAAAGTGCCGAGTTATCTCGAGGCGCTGAGTGCGCGATCGAGTCCATATATTTGGCCAGACTTTCTGGGCGAGGATACAGACCCGAGCGTATCTCTGGCGAAACTGCGGATACCGGGTTTGTGGATTTTCGGTGGACAGGACGGTAGCGTGCCTGTTGATTTGTCGATAGCGAGGCTTGAGAAGTTGATACAAGAAGGGCGACCGTACGAGTACGCCCTCTTTTCAGCAGTAGGCCATAATAATATCGACACTACGTTTGACACTGCGATGGCTTGGATCAAACGCTTAGTTTTTAACTGATCCGTAGTTTCCCCATACACTAACTAGTCGAATTCGAGCAGTTTTGAGCCCTAGCGCCACTGCGTCCTGCGGACAAATCTGGTGCGTTACCGCACCCTTTTTCTATTGTAGGTTGTTGTATTTAAAGAAATAAAAAATCATTAAATAAACATTACGCAGACATTAAGCAACAAACACGTGATCCTTGTATAGTCCTCACATCGCAACACAGCGGTTTCGAAGCGACCACACTTCCTAGCGCTGTTAAAAGGCTCACAGAGGACACTTTGTTATACCTAAACTGCAAATCTCAGATTGATAAGCTGGTGACACTAGCGGTTTGTATCAGTTTGACAGGATGTGTGCCCTCTGAAGAAGTCGAAGTTGCAATGGTGGCATTGATTGCCAATGCCAAACAATACCAACACCGAGAAGTAAAGACTTTTGGCTACTTAACTATGAGCGACGAGCTCCGTTTGTTTTTAAATCGAGAGGATGCGCTAAGCGGCAACTATTATCACTCGGTCTCGATTCAACAACTTTCAGAGCGCGATATGCAACAAATCGATGCTTGCGTTAATCAGTATGTTTCCGTGGCAGGCACCGTTGATATGAAAAACAACCAACTCGTATTTTCTCAAGCGGTACGGTTTGAGGGCGGGGACAACAACATCTATTCAAAACTCGT
>JAUHZM010000373.1 GCA_030426005.1 Gammaproteobacteria bacterium | reverse complement strand
TCGATTTGTGATCCGTAATTGACGGGCAAGGCCCAGCCGCCAAAGTCGACCAGCTTGGCACCCAGAGCTCGATGCTGGGCGTACAATGGAGTCGTGAGTAATTCTGGTGAGGACGGATTTGACGTTTGATCTGACATGTGAGCACCCGGATGCGAAACAGTGTTGGATGGTGTGATCCTGCGCACGCAGAATCATCGTGTTTCGCTCCTCTGTCCGGTTACCTGAAAGATTACCCCTTCGCTGGTTGATCGCAACTGGTGTGATTGCTGCTCAACGCTCTCCAGAGACGACGTTTCAGCCTTGCGGTCCTTTTGCCTGAGCGGTTACGAGCACGTTGCGCCTTCGGCGGGCTGTCACTGTACAGCCTCTCTTCCACAAGGATTTCGTCGAGCCGCGATTATAGCGAACTGAGTGTGTAAAGGCGAACAAATCGAGGCGTTGCGGCGCGTTTACTGGTCTGGTACGTGCATCCCGTGAGACTTGCTGGCAAGAAGTACGGTTTACTCAGTGTTTTGCCGAAACGTTTTAGCTTCAATTTTGTGTTTTTTGAGTAAACGGTGAAACTCTGTGCGATTGCGCTGTGCCAAATTGGCTGCGCGCGTTACATTGCCATGCGTACGCTTAAGAACATCGATTAGATAATCCCGCTCAAACTCGCGCTGAGCAGTAGACAAGGGCGGGATTTTCCCCGAGTTACTGCCAATTCGACTGCTAACCAATGTGTCGGTGATGATTTTATTTTTACTCAAGGCTGCACATTGCTTAACGACATTCAGTAACTGGCGAATATTGCCTGGCCATTCGGCGTTCATGAGCACTTGTACCGCCTTATTCGAAAACTGCATGTCGGACCGAGCGTCTACCTGACTCAAACCATGCGCAATGAGCAATGGAATGTCCTCGCGTCGTTCGCTCAGTGCAGGAACTTGTAAGGTGGCGAATTCCAGCTTCGGCCCCATTTGCCATAGCGACTCGGCATTTTGGCCAAACTTGCCGATACGGCTGGTGGTTGCGATGACTCGAATGTCGAATTGGTATACGTGATCTGAGTCGACCGGTGAGGCTCGGCGTTCGTGCCAGGCGGTCAATAATCTTTTCAAGAATTCCGCGGAGACACCGCGAAAATCACTTAGGAGGAAGGTGCCACCATCCGCCTGCTGTAATGCCCCGACGCGTTCTGGATGTTCAATGGTGCCGGTGCCGATCTTGCCGAATACATCGACAATCAGTTGCGCCTCTGGGTTGGTGGCGAAGATTACGCGGCTGAATGGTCCGTTAGCTCGGCGACTCTTGGCATGCAAGGCACGCGCGAGCTCTTCTTTACCAGTCCCTGATTCGCCCTCGAACAGCACCACATCGTCTGCATCGGCTAAGTCAGAGACTAGACCTAACAGGTTTTCCATGAGTGGTGACTTGGTGATTATTTTGGAACGCCAGGCATGGACTTCAGTATCGCGACTGGCATCTGTGGCGAAACCACTGGCCTTCAACAATGTTTGGATTTGCGCGACCAGTGTGTCGCTGTCAAATGGCTTGGTCAGGTAGCTGGCGACGCCGGCCTGAGTGGCCTTGACCGCGTCTGGGATTGTACCGTGCGCCGTGAGAATGATGACCGGGAGCAGCGGGTTCTTGTGATGGATTTGTTCGAATAACTGCATGCCGCTGATTCCAGGCAGTTGGAGGTCTGTTACGACCAAATCTGCGCGCCACAACGAGAGAATGTTTAATGCTTCCTCACCTGAGGTGGCGGTGCGAATCTCGAGCATTAATGGTTTCAATCGCAGCGAGATGAGCTTGAGCAGGTCAACATTGTCATCAACCAAAAGTACTTTGGCTGCCGTGGTCACCGGTGCTTTGGTGCTGCTTCGATGGGGCATTAGTGCTGTTATCCGCGAGTATTAGAATTCGAATCCACGTTTAAGATTACTCGAAACAAGGCTCCTTTTCGAGGCTTGAGGCATTCTATGCTGCCACCGTGTGCTTCAACATATTGTTTTACCAGTGATAAACCCAGTCCAGTGCCTTTGAGTGTGCTTGGGGTTTGTTGCTCTCCAACGAAGAACGCATCAAATATTTTGGATCGCTCAGCATCGGATACACCATGCCCCTCATCGCTAATGGTGAACTCAGCTTTTCCTGCATCATTTAAACTTAAGGTGAGCTGTAGGCGACCGCGTTCAGGTGAATGCTTAACGGCATTAGAAATCAGATTTGAAAACACAGAGGTAATTTGGGACTTGTCGACTGTCGATACCAACGCTTGCAAATCAGCTTGAACCTGGAGGCGGCGCTGGGTGATCGACACCTGGTGGCGTGCGAGTGCGGTTCGAATTAATGCGTCAAGAAACACACTTTGACGAT
>JAUHZM010000075.1 GCA_030426005.1 Gammaproteobacteria bacterium | reverse complement strand
AAATTTTGATGGCGAGTCTTTTGTGTTTAGTCATCGTTTTTCTTGGTTACAACTATATTATCAAGCAACAAATAGCAGACCTGAAAGAAATCAAGAAGAAAGAACCACAGCTGAAAAATACATATCTTGAAAAGAAGGCACTCGCGATAAATTTAGATGCGTACAAGAAGCAGATGGTTGAAGCTGATGAGAACTTCAGCGTATTGCGCAAGCAGCTTCCAAACGAAAGCGAGATTCCTGATCTATTGATTGATATGACTCAAGTTGGTTTGTCCCGCGGTCTTCAGTTTGAGCAAATCAAACCAGGCGCCACGATTGAGAAAGATTTCTATGCCGAGAAGTTGGTAAACATTACTGCGAACGGTCGTTATCACCAGATCGCAGAGTTTATTAGTGATGTGGCTGCTTTGCCGCGGATTATTAACGTAGCTAATTTTACGTTGGAGCGCCAAAAAGATAATCCAGAGGTATTGGTGCTGAAGGCCGTCACTAAGACATATCACTATCTGGAGGACGCGTATGTTTCCGAATAGATTTGCCTCAAAAACAACTACCTCAAAAACAACTAGTAGTTCAAAGCTTCTAGTGGTCGCAGGTTTGACGTTAGTTCTGCAAGCTTGTGGGAATGTCGCTACCAGAGATCTTCGAGAGTTTGTCGAAACAGCTTATCAAGACAAGAAGCCTGAAATCGAGCCGTTACCGGTGATCGAGCCGTATAAAGGTTTTGAGTACTCTGCGAGTACATCAAACGACCCATACGCGCGTGGCAATATTATTAATGCCCGAGACGTTGAGAGTCGTGTTACTGCGCAGCGAGATGTGAATAGACGACGCGAAGCGTTAGAAGAGTTCCCGCTTGATGCTTTGGCGATGGTTGGAACAATGACGCAGGACGGTTCACCTTGGGTGATCGTGCAAACAGCAGTCGGAACTGCGCATCTGGCGACCATAGGCAATTACCTAGGTCAAAATGAAGGCAAGATCAAAGAGATATATCCAGATGAGCAACGCATCGTCCTAGAAGAGACAGTGTTGGACCCGGCCGGCAGGCTTATCGCCAGAGAAGTCGAGATGACAATCGACGAAGTCGAGTAAAGGTCTCTTAAGAGATAGACGTAAATGAATAATAACAATTCAGGAAGCATAATTATGAATGCAAGCCACCTACCCGTAAGCGTGTGCAAACGTATCAAGCAAGCTCTCATTGGAGTAGCACTACTGGCGTTTGCAAGTATCAGTTCTGCTCAGAGCGATGCGACTCTGACTGATGTCCTCTACAGTGAGTTGAGCGGAGATACTATCCAGATCAACTTCGTCACAGATGCAAAGCTGGAAGAGCCGGGTAGCTTTAGCACGGATACTCCACCACGCATCGCGCTGGATTTTTTCGGACTAAAGAATGGTCTGGAAAAAAGTCAGATTGATGTTTCTGTCGGCAAAGTAGATAGTATCGTAGCAGTTGAAACAGTGGATAGAACACGGGTTATTATCAACCTCTTCAGTTCGGCTAGATACACCTTGTTACCGACTGATAATGGTTATTCTATTACCGTTCATAATTCAGATTTCGACGATAGCCAGGTGCGTGCACCTAAACCATTTGCTGCGCGACCAGATGTGCTTCCGGATACGGGCGTGAACAAGATCGATTTTCGTCGTTCCGAAGCCGGCGGTGGTACGTTGATTGTAGATATGAGCGACGACAACATCTCGATTGATACACGTGAGCGAGATGGTGAGATCGTGGTGGATATCGTCGGTGCGACCTTGCCAAAAGAGCTTGAGCAGCGTTTAGACGTCACTGATTTCGCAACCCCTGTTCAAACTGTTGATGCCTTCCAAAATGCCGATAACGTGCGTTTGGTGGTGATTCCACAGGGTCGCTATCAGCATTTGTCACTGCAGTCTGGCAAGCGCTACACATTGACTGTTGACCCAATAATTGAAACCGAGCAAGACAAGCGAGACCGAGAAGACAGTGAGTTAGGTTTTGAAGGTGAGCGACTATCGATCAACTTCCAGAATATCGAAGTCCGGGCTGCGTTGGCGATTATCGCCGACTTCACAGGCATCAATTTTGTAACCAGCGATGCGGTCAATGGAAAAATTACGATTAACCTCAAAGATGTTCCCTGGGACCAAGCTCTGGATGTGATTCTACGCACAAAGGGGTTAGCAAAACGCCAAACAGGTAATGTGATTTGGGTAGCTCCCGCTGATGAAATTCGTTCCGTAGAAGAGCAAGAATTGAAGCAAAATGCAGTCGTTGCTGAATATGCTCCACTTGTCACTGAAGTGATTCGAATCAATTACGCTAAAGCAGAAGATATTGCTGAAGTCATCAAGTCTATCAAGGTTGTCAAACAGGGTAATGTGTCCTCCGGGTCGCAAAACGATCCAACTAATAACGGGCTATTTAACGCAACTGAAACCGATAAGAACAGCCTTTTGAGTGAACGGGGTAGTGTAACGGTTGATAAGCGAACTAACAGCTTGCTGGTTCAAGATGTTGCAACCCAGATTAAGTCTTTGCGCGGTGTAATCGCTCAATTGGATAAGCCAGTTCGACAAGTTCTTATTGAAACTCGAATCGTAGAAGCTAACGATACGTTTAGTAGAGAGCTAGGGGCGCGACTTGGCTTTCAGCGTATTACTGAGAACGCACGATTTCCAGGCGCTAATGGCTCAAACGTAGGTGACTTTATTGGTAGTGGTACTACTGAGGGGTTAAAAACTATTACAGACTCAATTAATGACGATGAGCCAGGTTTGATTTTTGACACATCTCGCGGTGTGCCTGGAGGATTGGCTGTTGACTTGGGTGCTGAGTCGATCGAAGGCACTAATCCGGCGTCTTATGCATTTGATATTTTCCGTGCTGGAACTGGCTTCGCACATCTGATCACGTTGGAGCTTTCGGCATTGGAAGCAGATGGTCGCGGACGTGTGGTAGCGAGTCCACGTTTGCTAACAACCAATCAGCGCGCTGCTGAAATCAGCCAAGGTCAAGAAGTTTACATCCCGATTCCTGGCAATGGAGCTGGGACCGGTGGCGGTCCAGCTGGCGGTGGCGGTCAAGGCGGACTTGAGAAAATTGAAGCAGAATTAACTCTGACTGTATTGCCTCAAATCACGCCAGATGATCGAGTGATCCTTGACGTGAGTATCAAGCAAGACAACTTGATCACGCCTACGATTGTGGGAACCAAACAGATCAAAACACAGGTCTTGGCTGAAAATGGTGAAACGGTTGTGATTGGTGGTGTTTACCAGGAAGACACGGGTAATTCTGAAACTAAGGTGCCTCTGCTGGGTGATATCCCAGTCCTAGGTAACCTTTTCAAGAAGAAAACTAAGCGCTCTAATCGCACTGAGCTGTTGATCTTCCTGACACCAAAAATTATCAGCCCGAAATTGAATTTGGGATAGTCGTCCCCATTTAAGGTTGTAATACTGCGAAAGCAGGGGCTGTGCCCCTGCTTTTGTGATTTCTAACCTCGTTCAATACAATTTATGGCTGGACGATATGAGGGCGTCTCGTTGCCCGAATATTCAGTGCAGCAAAATTGTTATCGATACTAATACCAAGAACTTAGAATGCAGAATTTGATATTGATTGGCCCAATGGGCTCTGGCAAAACCACCGTTGGCAAGCAGCTGGCCAAGCGTATGAGAATGGATTTTGTCGATTCAGATCATATGATCGAAGAGCGATGTGGTGTGTCAATTTCAACGATATTTGATATTGAAGGCGAAGACGGGTTCCGTAAACGTGAAACTAAGATGTTGGCGGAGCTATGTGAGCGTAGCGGGATCGTGTTGGCCACTGGCGGTGGCGCGGTTATTAGCGAAGAAAACCGTATCTTGTTACGCAAGGGATACGTGATTTATTTGAAAACATCGATCGAGACGCAGCTTGCTCGTACACAGAAGAATCAAAATCGCCCCCTGCTAGAAAATGTCGACGCCGAAACCAAGCTGGAAGAGTTAATGGAAGAGCGAGGCAGATTGTACGAACAAGAAGCGGATTTGATCGTCATGTCAGGCGATCGAATCGTGTCAAAGGTGGTGGACGAAATCACAGAGGCACTTGAACAATTATAGTGAATTGTTTGGTTTCCACGCTCTAAATTTACAATTTATTCGGCAAGGATGCCTATTTAACTCATAAATTGTCGTTATAGCTCAACATGCGATGAGTGACTTTTAGGTCTTGAACGCTTATACTGAGCGTCCTTTTTCGCTTTGGCTGTCTTTTATGGCAGTCGTAACAGCATAACTACCTGCAAATGCGCTGATCGTTGTTCTACGTCAGAACAGTAGCGGTGCATGACTGTGTCACCCGGATTTGCCTTTTTCCTGATGAAAAGTCGGGATAACAGCGAGTGCCGGAGATACTCAGGTAATGTGGTTGGGTAACGTTTTTTAGAAATGGCCGTTGGTGGCACCAAGCTTTGGTGTGGATGCGTCAGGTCAGACTTGATCGGAAGAGTCTTTACTCTAAAAACCATACTCGATACGAGATTGCTGTTAGCGTAGAAATCGGAGGTTGAGACTCTGTTCTCGCTTCTTCCACTGCATGAGTTACTTAAGGTGCTTCCCGAGTCGACTCAATATGCATGCTTTGAACAGGAATATGACGTGAGTAAAATGTATCACAATGCAGGTGGTCTATACCGACCTGAGTTTGAACGCGACAATTGTGGCTTTGGTCTGATTGCGCAAATGGATGGTGAGCCAAGTCATTGGCTTATCAAAACGGCGATCAGTGCGCTGGCCCGTTTGACGCATCGTGGCGCTGTCGCTGCCGATGGCAAATCAGGTGATGGCTGTGGAATCCTGATGAGCATGCCAAAAGCTTTTATGCGTCGGGTCGCGACCGAGTCTGGTATTGAACTCACTGAGTTGTACGCGACTGGTTTAATATTTCTAAGTCGTGAAGCAGAAAAACAAGCACAAGCCAAGCAAGTACTCGAGGCAGAATTTGCACGCCAAGGTTTAACAGTGGCTGGTTGGCGCGCAGTACCCCTCGATTACACCGCACTCGGCGAGCAGGCGAAAACCTCAGTCCCCGAAATCCAACAGGTGTTTGTAAACAGCCCGGATGGGGTTCATGAGCACGATTTTGAACGTAAGTTATTCCTCGCGCGTCGACACACGGAAAAAGCGTTGTTAGAAAACGACGATGAATTCTATATTCCCAGCCTGTCTTGCAAAGTGTTGCTCTACAAAGGCTTGGTGATGCCGGAGTATTTGCCGGTGTTTTATACGGACTTGCAAGATGAAGACATGGCTTCGTCGTTGTGCCTGTTTCATCAACGATTTTCTACCAATACCCTGCCCCAATGGCGCTTGGCACAACCGTTTCGCTACCTCGCGCATAATGGCGAAATCAATACGATTCGCGGTAATCGAAATTGGGCAATTGCGCGTGGCACTAAGTTGTCGTCCAGTAAGTTCCCGAATTTGCACGAAGCTGCACCGTTTGTGAACACGCAGGGTTCAGACTCCATGAGTTTGGACAACATGTTGGAAGTGTTGCTGGCGGGCGGTATGGATATCTTCAAGGCAACACAGACACTGGTTCCACCAGCCTGGCAAAATGCTGAGCACATCGATCCGGACTTAAAAGCTTTCTACCGTTTTCAGGCGATTCATACAGAACCTTGGGATGGCCCAGCGGGGATCGTGCTGACCAATGGACGTCATGCCGCGTGCGCGCTTGACCGAAATGGGCTTAGACCGGCTCGATATGTGATTACTAAGGACCGCATTATTACCTTGGCGTCTGAAGTTGGCGTCTACGACTACGCGCCACAAGATGTGGTGGCAAAAGGTCGTTTGAAGCCAGGTCAGATGATGGCGGTGGATACGCACACTGGTAAAGTGATTTACCCGGATGAAGTCCATGAACGCATCAAGAACGAGTTTCCATATAAAGACTGGATTAAACAAAACATCGTTCGTTTGAAGTCTGCGCTGACCGAAGAAGAGTCTATGGTGTCGTTGAACGCTGCTTCTCTGAAGATTTATCAGAAGCTGTTTCAAATCACCAATGAAGAGAAAACCGATGTTATTCGAGTGCTGGCAGAGTCTGCGCAGGAAGCAACAGGGTCGATGGGCGATGACACACCGATGGCGGTGTTGTCGCTGCGTAATCGACTCCTAAGTGATTATTTTAGACAGCAATTTGCCCAAGTAACCAATCCTCCGATCGATCCACTGCGCGAACAGATCGTGATGTCATTGGAAACGTATTTCGGTACCGAAAGCTGCCTATTTGAGCCTCACGCGGGAATGGCGAAATCCATCGTAGTTGATTCTCCGGTTTTATCGACTAGTAAGTACACACGTTTACTTGGCAATAACGATCCTGATTTTGCACACCATGTGATCGATATCACTTTCGATGACAGCATGTCACTGCAACAGCGTGTGGAGCAAATTTGCGACGAAGCCGAGCAAGCTGTGCGAAATGATGCACATATTATTGTTTTATCAGATCGTGAGATTTCGAAACACCGTATGCCGGTGCCAGCTCTACTTGCGACAGGTGCGGTACATCATCGCTTGACGCAAACCGGACTACGCTGTGATGCCAATATTCTGGTTGATACAGGTACCACGCGCGATTCCCATCAATTTGCACTGCTGATCAGTTACGGCGCCACGGCGGTCCACCCGTACCTCGTTTACGAGAGCATTAATGAGATGGCGCGTAGTGGGCAGATTAAAGGTGATATCAATATCTTGCTGCGTCAGTACCGTAAAGGTATTAATAAGGGCTTATACAAAATCATCTCTAAAATGGGCATCTCCACGATTCATAGTTATCGTGGCGCTCAGTTGTTTGAAGCGGTCGGCCTAGATGAAGATGTCATCGATCTGTGTTTCAAAGGTACCGTTAGCCGAATCAAAGGCTCAGGGTTTGCTGAACTCGAAGCGGATCAGAAGACCCTACTCGCGTACGCTTGGAATCCACAGACCGGTTTAGAGCAAGGTGGTTTGCTCAAGTTCATCCACGGTGGTGAGTACCATGCGTACAACCCAGACGTGGTTCGAACCATGCACGCTGCAGTCGAAAGCGGTGACTACGCGCTGTACCGTGAATACGCAGACACCGTAAACCTACGCCGCCCCATGGTGCTGCGTGACCTGATGTCGCTGCGAAACGATATTACCCCAGTACCGTTGGATGAAGTCGAGCATTGGCAAGACATCGTGCTGCGGTTTGATAGCGCGGGTATGTCGCTCGGAGCGTTGTCGCCTGAGGCGCATGAATCTTTAGCCGAGGCAATGAACCAACTTGGTGGACGCTCAAATTCGGGCGAAGGTGGTGAGGATGCGAGCCGTTATGGCACGGCTAAGATGTCCAAGATCAAACAGGTTGCTTCTGGCCGATTTGGCGTAACACCGCACTATCTGGTGAATGCCGAGGTATTGCAGATTAAAGTGGCGCAGGGCGCAAAACCCGGTGAAGGTGGTCAGCTACCGGGGCACAAAGTTAATGCGTTGATTGCACGTCTGCGTTATTCGCGCCCTGGTGTGGCTTTGATTTCACCGCCACCACATCACGACATTTACTCGATTGAGGACTTGGCGCAGCTGATCTTTGATCTCAAGCAGGTCAATCCGCACGCCCTGGTATCGGTGAAATTAGTTGCCGAGGCGGGCGTCGGGACCATCGCGGCCGGCGTGGCGAAGGCGTACGCAGACTTGATTACCATCTCAGGTTACGACGGTGGAACTGGCGCGAGCCCGCTGACGTCTGTGCGTTACGCAGGTGCGCCATGGGAATTAGGCCTCACTGAAGCGCATCAAACATTGCGTGCCAATGATTTGCGCGACAAAGTGCGTCTGCAAACTGATGGTGGACTCAAAACCGGTTTGGATGTGGTGAAAGCAGCCATTCTGGGTGCGGAGAGTTTTGGGTTCGGTACTGGGCCGATGGTCGCCTTGGGTTGTAAGTATTTAAGAATTTGCCACCTGAACAACTGTGCGACTGGTGTGGCCACGCAACATAACGTGCTGCGTAATAAACATTACGTTGGCACCGTTGAGCGCGCTGTTAATTACTTCAAATTCATTGCGATGGAAACTCGCGAATGGATGGCGAAACTTGGCGTGCGTAATTTGACCGAATTGATCGGCCGTACTGACTTATTGGTATTGCTCGAAGGCGAGACCGATAAACAACGTAGGTTGGATCTATCGCAAATTTTGTCTGATGCCGGAGTTCCTAAAAATAAACCGCAATTCTGTGTGGAGCCAAAGAATATGCCTTTTGATAAAGGTGAACTGGCTGAGCAGATGGTGACCGATATGTTACCAGCGATCGAGAATAAGACCGGTGGCGACTTCCATTACGTGGTTCAGAATATTCATCGTTCGATTGGCGCGCGTTTATCGGGGGAAATCGCCCGGATTCACGGCCAAGAAGGTTTGGCCGATGCGCCAGTTACTCTGCACTTGACTGGTACGGCTGGGCAGAGTTTCGCGGTCTGGAACGCCAAAGGCTTGAATATTAATCTCGAGGGCGATGCCAACGACTATGTCGCCAAAGGCATGTCCGGCGGCGTGGTGGCTATCTACCCTGCTGCTGACGTAGATTACAGAGCAAGCGAGTCCACGATTATCGGAAATACGTGCTTGTATGGTGCGACCGGCGGTGAGCTATTTGCGGCTGGTATGGCGGGCGAGCGTTTCGCGGTGCGTAACTCAGGTGCTTTCGCCGTGGTCGAAGGTCTGGGTGATCATGGTTGTGAATACATGACTGGCGGCGCGGTTTGTGTGCTTGGTGAAACCGGTGTGAACTTTGGCGCCGGGATGACTGGTGGCGTGGCGTTTGTGCTGGATGAAGATAAATCGTTTATCGATCGCTACAACCACGAACTTATCGACACCTACCGGTTAATGCCGGAAGCTATGGAGTCCTATGCTCTGTATTTGCAAGGTATGGTCGAACGTCATGTACAGGCCACAGGCAGTGTGCGAGGGCGTGAGATCCTCGAGAATTTTGCTGATTATCTGCCTAAGTTCTGGATGATCAAACCCAAAGCCACCGACCTCGAAACACTAATCGATTCGCTGTCGGCCGCGGCATAGGAAAAACAACATGAGTAATGATTTTCAATTTTTGGATGTGCCTCGTCAGGACCCAGAGAAGGTGCCGGCGCAGGAACGAAGTAAGCAATTCCGTGAAATCTACGGTCAATATGAGGTAGAGCAAGCCGCCTCGCAGGCGGATCGCTGTCTGGGTTGTGGTAATCCATATTGTGAATGGAAATGCCCAGTTCATAACTACATTCCGAACTGGCTCAAGCTGGTCGCGGAAGGCAATTTATTCGAAGCCGCTGAGTTGTCGCACAAGACCAATTCGCTGCCTGAAGTTTGTGGACGTATTTGCCCTCAAGACCGTTTGTGTGAGGGTGCGTGTACCTTAAACGATGGGTTCGGCGCGGTGACCATCGGCTCGGTGGAAAAATACATCACCGACGAAGCACTCAAGCAAGGCTGGCGACCAGACATGTCGGCCGTGGTGAAGACCGATAAAAAGGTCGCCATTGTTGGCGCAGGCCCTGCGGGTTTGGCCTGTGCGGATATCTTAGTTCGTAATGGTGTGACACCAGTGGTGTACGACAAGTATCCGGAGATCGGTGGTCTTCTGACGTTTGGCATTCCGCCATTCAAGCTTGAGAAAGAAGTCGTACGCACACGTCGTGCACTTCTTGAGGAAATGGGCGTTGAGTTCGTGTTGGAAACTGAGATTGGTAAAGACGTGGAATTCCAGACCTTGCTGGATGACTACGACGCCGTGTTTCTTGGCATGGGCACCTACACCTATATGAAAGGTGGTTTCCCAGGTGAAGATTTGGCTGGCGTGCATGAGGCATTGCCATTTTTGATCTCGAACATCAATAGATTGCTGGACTACCCGCAAGGTGACCAGGGTTTCATCGATATGCGCGATAAAAATGTGGTCGTGCTTGGCGGTGGTGACACTGCGATGGACTGTGTGCGAACGTCGGTCCGTCAGGGTGCTAACCGGGTTACGTGTGCTTACCGTCGTGACGAAGCTAATATGCCGGGTTCCATGCGTGAAGTAGCCAATGCCAAAGAAGAGGGCGTTGAGTTCTTATGGAATCGCCAGCCGATAGAAATTGTCGGTGAGAATGGCAAAGTGACTGGTGTTAAGTTTGCTACCACGCGTCTGGGAGAGCCCGATGAGCGTGGTCGCCGCCGACCTGAAGTTGTTCCCGGTTCAGAAGAAGTGATTGCAGCTGACGATGTGGTCATCGCGTTCGGATTCCGCCCGAGTCCTGCGAGTTGGTTTGACACCTACGGTATTGAAATCAATGATTGGGGCGGTGTAAAAACTTCCAGCGATCTTGCGGTGCAATACCAGACCACCAACCCGAAGGTGTTCGCCGGTGGTGATATGGTGCGTGGTTCCGACTTGGTGGTCACCGCGGTGTTTGAAGGCCGAGGCGCGGCAGAAGGAATTCTGAACTACCTAAAACAACAGTAGTTCTCTGACGACGGCGGGCCAATTCGATGTTGGCCCGCGCAAAAGCGCGAAAATCTTGCGGGACATCTACCCCATGCGCACTCGTCTGCCTGTATAATCGGCGCCCATGAAAGCACTACAAAATGATTTGTACCTGCGGGTACTGCGCGGCGAAAAAGTTGAACGAACACCGATCTGGGTGATGCGGCAAGCTGGGCGCTACCTGCCAGAGTATCGAGCGACACGCGCGGAAGCGGGCGACTTTCTGACGCTCTGCAAAACACCAGAGTTGGCATGCGAGGTAACACTGCAGCCGATCGATCGATTTGGTCTCGACGCAGCCATTTTATTCTCAGATATCCTGACCATTCCTGACGCGATGGGACTTGAGCTGGTGCTCGAAGAAGGAGTCGGTCCGGTATTCAACAAGCCAGTTAGATCCACCGCGGATATTGATCAACTTGCCGTACCGGATCCCGAGGGCGAATTAGGTTACGTGATGGATGCGGTGCGCGTCATTCGACGTGAACTGGACGGTCGTGTACCGTTGATCGGATTTACTGGTAGCCCCTGGACATTGGCCAGTTACATGGTTGAAGGTCAAGGCAGCAAAGAGTTCCGTCGAATCAAAGGTTTGATGTTTGAGTCACCGGATGCGGCGCATCGACTACTGCAAGTGGTCACCGATGCGGTCATCGTCTATCTCAAAGCACAGGTTGCGGCTGGGGCGCAGTCCTTGATGGTGTTTGATACCTGGGGCGGCATGTTGTCGACGGCAAATTATCAACGTTTTTCACTGGCTTACATGCAGCAGATTGTTACCGCGATCAAACAGGATTCGGCGACTGCAGACACACCCATTGTCTTGTACACTAAAGGTGGCGGCCAATGGTTAGAGATGATGGCCGATACCGGCTGTGATGGTTTGGGGCTCGATTGGACGGTCGACATTGCGCAGGCTCGCGCTCGTGTTGGTGATCGCGTCGTGCTGCAAGGCAATATGGACCCAGTGGTGATGAACACCGGTCAGGCGCAGGTTGAGCAAGAGGCTATGCAGGTGTTACACGGCTATGGCGCACATGATGCGAACAGCAAAGGTCATATCTTCAATTTGGGTCATGGCATTCAGCCATTCGCCAAACCAGAAAACATGCAAGCCTTAGTGCAGACAGTGCAACAGCGCAGCGCGGAGTTCCACGACGGATGATTAACTTCGGCCGCATTGAAGCAGATATTTTTGTGGG
>JAUHZM010000074.1 GCA_030426005.1 Gammaproteobacteria bacterium | reverse complement strand
GATCATTAAGTTGACTGGCGACGGCTTCACCAAAAAGATCAACCAGGCTATTCGCCGTACCGCCCATCTGAATAAACTGATACTCGCGAGGCTTGTTGTGATCATTGAGAACCCATGCGATCCGCTCCCAGTCTGAGAAGAAATACTCCTGAAGCAATGGAATGATTCTTTTTTCAAAGATCAATGACAGCTCAGACAATAGTTCTGATTCATTCTCTATAGTCTTTAGCGTCCAAAAGTAGCTATGGCCTATAAGGTGTTCGCGATCTAACAAGACCTCGATTCTATCGTTGAGAGCCGCTAACAACTCCTCAACTTGAAAGTTTGCAATACCAATATCGCTTAGCAGCTTTGGATTAGGCAGGAGTTCAATAAACTCAAATCGTCGACGTAGTGCTAGATCAATTTGCGCCAAAGATTTGTCAGCCGTGTTCATGGTACCGATGACATACAAGTTAGATGGTATTGAAAAGCTTTTTTTAGAGTACGGCAATTCAACACTCCGTTGGTCGCTCCCTCCGACGCGTTTGTCAGGTTCTAGTAGCGTGATTGCTTCACCGAATATTCTTGATACGTTGCCTCGATTTATTTCGTCAATGATCAGCACATAGTTTTTGACGCTGCCGTCTTGGGTATTTTTTGCGGTCAGATAACCCTGGAACTGCTCGATGTCTACATTGCTTCTATTTAGACTATAGATAGTCATTTGCGATAGCGATTTTTGAAGCAGCACCTCTCGAGGTAGACTCGGCTTAAATATTCTGTGCCACTTCACGCTGCGCTTCTGATAGTAGTAGCCGATCTCAGCCTCATGGTCGTAGTAGTAAGGCGAGGTTACTTCGCCAATGGCCCTGACCTTGGTGTTGCCATCGGAAACGACAATCAAATCTCCGACCGAAATTCTATTTACAAATGTATCTACGGCCGTAATCGCATAATCTGAGAACTCTTCACCATCTGAGAAATGCTCTCTAAGTGCTTGAGCTACTTTTTCGCGGCTGTTGCAATTAGTGAAATCAACATTCCACCCATAGCCCAGCGATGCGTATTGGTTATCAATACAGTCTTCAAAAATATAGTCTTCGCCAGCCAAAGTGTTACCGAGCGACATCTTCCAAATCTCGCGATCACCCAATTCGACGGTCTCTTCTAGACCTTCAGAAAACTGATTTATTGCAGCATCGGATATGCTTTTAAGAACACCGTCTTCAATGTCATATGAGATATTCCCATTGTTGGAGTTTGCTCTAATCCCCTCAACAAAGTCCTCGTAAGAGAAGCTCTGATGAAATGTCACAAACTTAATTTGACCTTGCTTAACGAGCTTGTCATATGATTCTTTGACCGCTTGACGAAGCTCATGCTCACCTAGATTCTTACTAATGATCTCGCTCCAATCACTATCCGCAATCTTTACTGCTAGTTCTGTCGTGGCAAATGTTTTGCCGGTGCCTGGGGGACCATATAAAATTTGGTTAAGCGCAGGACTTGTTATCGACTCTTCTAACGTCCTCGATTTCGGCTGTTCCAAATCGTCAGAGGGCTTTGCCTTTCTGGCTACAGGGCGAACACCGAGGGCATCGCTGTAAAGAATTTTCATTAGCCCATAGGGAGTCAGTTTGGGAGCTCGTTCTTGTAACTCAAGCAACTGACCTCTCAATAATAGAGCTCTTCCAATAGCGTTTTTCTTGTCTGGTATGCGAGTTCTCTCGACGCCAAGTTTACGCAAAAAATACCCAATATGGTCAACCGAGCTGATCGGCACGAAATAATTCGGGTTGTACGCTTGTAATACTCGAAGCTTTCTTGCCGAGGACATCGTTACAGTTTCTGGCACATTAGATTGCGCCGCTATCTTCTCATCATCATCGAGCCAGGCTAAGTCTTCACTGACGTCGGCATTTGCAACGCATTTGTGCAGTTGTTTCGTGTATTCAAAGGCAAGTTCGTCACTATAAGGCTCTAAGCTCTTCAATTTGTACAAATCGCCGCCATCCTTCATGGAATAGAGCATATGCCCCTTGGCTGTTCCAGGCGAGTAACGACCGATAGATGACTCCAAACCACGCTCCAACCACCTGCAAAAATTATCGTGGATCGAGTTCTCTCCGAGAATGTATTGCTCTAAACTCAGCTGATCCAGACTTTCTTTTGGAAATAGTTGCTGAAACTTTTCTAACTCTCCATCGCTTCCAGAGAGTGTGTGGTATTGGCTATCATCTTTAACGATACCTACAATCTTCTCTTTTAGCCGTATTGGATCGTCCATTTTATTCACCGCGTTGTTTATTCATTTACATTAAAAGCCTGGCTCGCATTAAAGAGCATAGGTTGCTTTGAGACTCGCCCCCCCAGCGTTCTTACAGGGTAAGGTGTTGGCTATACGGCCAAATTGACTTTGGAATGGCTTTTAGTGGTCTTCAGTAATTGATTGACTTTACGAATCTAAGCCGCTCTTTACTATAGCCTGATCGGACAATGGCCCAGCGACCTCCCAGCTGATGGCGACCATACCATCGCGCGCATCCCACAGTTTGCTCGCACCTACGAAACGATGCCCTACAAGTCGACCATCTTTCAACTGCCTTAAAACGAGTGTGCCATCAACACCATTGAGAAACTCAGGCAGATCGTTGTTTCGACCATGATTGGTATTTGCAAGCATGATGTTTTTCTGCTCAGCACTGTAGGTAACATGGTATATCGCATCATCAATGCGGATTCTATTTTTGGAGACCAGCTCCGCCCCTTCATACTCCTTCAAAAACCAATCCAAAGTCTTTTTGTGGTTCTCTTGTTGGTGCCCGTTGCCCGGCTTTAAGAATTTACTCATTTAGATCCTCCTCATCACCCCATTTTGCGATGGCAAATTTTGCTCCTCCACTTTTAAGTTCAGTTCTGTCAAACAGCTTGGAATGAAACTCAAAGTCCTCATCAATTTTTACGAGCAATAACTTAGTGAAATCGCCCGCTTTCTTAACCATTACTGAAATTGTGGATTTGAATGGGCTAATAGTTTTTATCTCGACTACCTCCTTACCAAGCTTGCCATCCGAGCCCTCGTTATACATGGCATGTCGCTTTATTCCGTACTTTATCTCCCCGTAAAGCTCACCTAGTTCGCCGTAAATAGGTAGATGTCGCCCTGTGACAGAAAGATAGTCTTTAGCCACATTTACTAAGTCATCCAGAATGTGATAACGACGTAAAGTTGAACTATCAGCCTGACTTTCTAGATACTGCATTTCAGAGGGCTCATCACCCTCCAAGTTTTCGCCCTCCGCGCACTGCATCAAATAGTTAAAACTAATCCACTCTCCGTCTTCATAAACTGCGTCAGCCGACCCAGTCACTGGTTCTCCTGTCACCGCACATTTAAACATCGCTACTCTCCTTACTTAGAATTGAATATCTGCAATACTCTTCGAGATCGTTATCAATTGATGAGAATTTGACGGACTTTTGTTTCGAGTAGTCCGTTTCGGCCTTGAGTACAAATTTACTGAAGATACAACCGGTACCGTCTTTTTTAATATATGCAAAGGCATCGTTACGTTTTATAAAGTACCCCTCTTGATTCTCTAACAAAACCACCCCCATGATTGGCCGACCATTGATGACGATTTGAGTGCACTGACGGAGGTGGTCTCGCTTTCGTAATTCATCGTCAACATCACGGCATACGTCATCGGCTAGTTCGCTGTTGATCTTTGCTTCACCAATGATGTGACCCGCAAGCATGGCTAAAAGTAAGAAAGCCGCCAGACCAACCATGACGTATCTAAATAAGGCGACAAGAAGCGCACCTATGGCTGCGAATAATGCCGAAATTATGGGGTAGATATAAATTGAGTGCCACGAGGGTTGGACCAGCCAATTAGTAAATTTGATAAGACGGCTGAACACATTTTCAAGTTGGTCAGGTACGGCCATCGAAACCGCAGCCGCCGTCAACCCTAGTAGGCAGCCAGAGAACAGCGTAATAAGCACCAGCCCACTCAACGAATTGAAGAGGTCAAGATCTCCAGGTTCCTTTACAAGAGTAAATAAGTGAAACAACCCAAAAACAGCTGAGTTAAAAACTTCTCGTAGCTCGTAGTTACCATTGAGGTTCCCGAGCCCCATTGCGGATATCATGCCTTTTTGGAAACCCAATCCAAAAACGCCGGTGAACAGTGCGCCAAGCGCGAACAGTTTCAGCCAGAAATCGATGTCTTTAAATGGTGTGATAGCGACCGTTTTCTTCTTTTTTGCCATGCTTTACCGGTCTTAGTTTTTCGAGCATTTGACTATAGCTAGCATGGGCTTACATTCAAGCATGGCTAACTCCGGGTTGGCGAAATCTCCCACAACTTCCATTTCGTACTGTGATTCCTTTCTTCTTCTCCTTGCCATGTGGTTCCTGTTGCCCCCTTTGCTTTGGTTCCTGTGGTCAGTCTAGCGGTGGGCTAGTGATTTTGGAAGGGACGTAGGTCGGTTTTGTTTTTTGTGTGTCAGGCCGTGGAATGGTGGATATTCGCAATACAGGGTTTGCCGCTGTTTAGTAAAACCATCCGTGGCTCTCCAGCCTCCATTCGTACTTTACAGCACGACCCACTCCTACCCGTGTTTAACCATTTTCTCTACGCTGCTTTGGCCCTAGGCATCGACTCAGCGATGTTGTCTCCGGCGACTTGTGACATGAAACGTTCTATGAGCATGCCATCACACTGTGGTATGACGTGTTCAATTTTGTTGCTTAATTCGGCTCTGAGGTGCAGATAAATAGATCGCAATCGACGGCTGTTAGTCCGCTCGGCAGTTCTGAATAGGCGGATGATGGTGTCGTTGGCGTCAAGGTCGATTACCTCGCCGGTTCGGCTATGCCAGATGAGCGCGAATTCGGACAACATGGCTTTTCCTTGCTCTGAAAGCATGTCTTTTTTTAGATCTTTTGCACTGATTTTCAAGCCCATGATTCTGCTCCGGCACGTTGTGATGAGTCCAGTAAATCACTGGGCCTAAAGGCCAGCAATAGACGAAAGTCCCGACTGATTTGTGTCAATTATTGGCGGCTGAGAAGCCCTATTTGATGCGGTTTTACAGGTGTGTGGACAATCTGTGTCACTGCGGTTCTTGGCTGTTTTGGTTGGATTCTGAATTTTGGCAGTTGGGTTTTGGGTTGTTTTTTGAGTTGGTGAGATCCTTCGGCGCGAAGCGCCTCAGGATGACGTTGTCGGTTTATATCGATGTCATCCTGAGGCGCTTCGCGCCGAAGGATCTCACCAACTGAATCCAAATCAAAAGTTTTTGCATCTAAGTTAGTAACAACACGATTATGTGATTGGGTTACACGAGGTATTTTTTATGAGTGCGTTAATTACCACGACTGCTAATGTTGGCGACAGCGAATATAAATCGCATGCGCTGGTTTCGTATATTTTGCTGGTGATCGGTTTGTTTACGGCGATCCCGCTTTTGTTCGGTGCGATCTGGGCGATGATCCAGAAAAACGGTGCCAACGGAACGATTTACCATAGTCACCTGGTGAATGCGACGCGTGTGTTTTGGTGGAGTTTGTTCTGGACCATCATGGGCGCGCTGCTGTTATACATCGGTGTTGGCCTGGTGATTTGGGGCGTAGTTTGGTTATGGGCCTTGTACCGGGTAGTCAACGGCATGGCAAAGTTACTCGCCGATGTGCCGTATCCGTTATAAGCATCGGTAGAGTGGTTGCGGTGCGGTGGCGCTGGAGAACACCGCACCGCAGCTTTTTGTTTGTGAGTGTCGTCACTACTTCCCTGATACGACAGACCACCAATCAACCCGATCGGGATAATTTTACAAGTTGTTATCGTTTCACACCGATATTATTCCCGTTCGGGACTAAATTGATCCTTCAAATTCAAGGTCCTACCCAAGCCGTCATCCTGAGGCGCAACGCGCCGAAGGATCTCACTTACGACTTGTGCACGGCCTCTAAAAAGTCCTGATGCTTAGGGAGCTTGTCGACCACCTGATTGATGATGCTTTTGATATTTCGATGGTATTCGACTAGTTGCTCGGAGCTCATGGCATCCGCTAATGGGTGGTACCCCTGGGGTTCGATGCCCTGCCCGATCATCACTTGTTGCCAGGCGACGTCGGAGAACAGGTGCTCGGTCGGTGTGCTGACTTTGCCGGTTTGCTGGAACAATTCGATCTTGTGTCGCAAGCTGTCTGGAATGGACATGGTGCGGCAGTGTCGCCAGTAGTCGCTGTCGTCCCGTTCGGTGGCGTGATAGTGCAGGATGATGAAGTCACGAATATGGTCGATCTCATCATTGGTCTGGCGATTGTATTCAGCGACTTCGGCGTCTTTGATGCCGGTGTGCGGGAACAGTTTGAGCAAACGGATCGCGGCGGTTTGGATCATGTGAATACTGGTGGATTCCAGTGGTTCCAAGAAGCCCGATGACAAGCCGATGGCGACGCAGTTTTTATGCCAGGCTTGTCGACGTTTGCCGGTGGTGAACTTAATTAACCGCGGTTCGCCGAGCAGGTCGCCGTCGACGTCGACGTCGGTGCGCAGTATTTGTTCGGCGTCATCGGCCTGCATAAAGTCGGAGCTGAACACTACGCCATTACCGGTGCGATGTGTTAACGGAATGCGCCAACGCCAACCGGCTTGATGCGCGATTGATTGCGTGTACGGTTTGATGGGGCGCGTGGCCTCGGACTGCACCGCCAGTGCAGAATCATTCAGAAGCCAGTTGGACCAGTCCTCATAGTCGACGCCGAGTGTTTGCTTGATCAGTAAGCCGCGAAAACCGGAGCAATCGATAAACAGGTCACCATCTACGGTCTGTCCATCTGCTAAGTTTAGACTTTGGATAAATCCGGAATCCGGGTGTTGATTCACCTGCTCGATTTTGCCTTCAATGCGCTGCACACCTGCTTTGATGCTTAACTCGCGTAGAAAATTCGCATACAAGCCAGCATCAAAATGATAGGCATAAATGATGCCCTGCATGTCGGTTTTGGGGATCGATTCCAACAGAGCGAACTTGCCTTGCTTGGCAGCCTGATAGTTGAGCGAATAGTCCCAAAAGTCGGTACTGCACCCTTCTCGCAGACCACGTAACCACAGTTGCTCGAAGCCGCAGAACGGGTAGTCACGCCCGAGTTTGCCGAAGGCATGCATGTAACGATGCCCCGGTTTACGCCAGTTCTCAAACTCAATCCCAAGCTTGATGGTGGCCTTGGTTTGGGTCATAAATTCGAGCTGATCAATGCCGAGCGCTTTATTAAGCGTGAGAATCGGTGGAATGGTCGCTTCGCCAACCCCAACTGTGCCGATGGCGTCGGATTCGATCAAGGTGATGTTGAGGGTTTTGCCCAGCAATCGCGCCAGCACCGCAGCGGTAATCCAACCGGCCGTGCCACCGCCTACGATAACGACCTTATTGATACGTTGTTCAGTCATGTTTTGAAGTGTAAAGGCTTGTTTCGATCAGTACAAAAAAACCCTGTAAACCAAAGTCCACAGGGTCTTTCTGTTGCCGTCCGCCAACCTGGGTAAGAATCGGCGGCGCGGCAAAGGGGTAGGCCGCGCTACTTAGAAACGGTAGCGCGCATTGATCAAATACGTTCGACCGTAACGTTGGAAGTCTGTAATGAAGCCATCGCCACTGACCGTGGTGTACGGCTCGTCGGTGATGTTTTGCGCCTGGAATGAGATCGCCAGACCATCTAAGGCTTCGATACCGGCTTCACCAAAGTCGTAACCGATTTGGGCATCCCAAATGGTCGCGCCTTTCACGGTAGTGAACTGACGGCTGAAGGAGATACCAAAACGCTCGCCGAGGAAGTCTTCACGATCACGTACGCTGGCACGTGCGCTGAAGCCGTTCTTCTCGTAGAACAAGGTGGCATTAACGATTTCTTCCGACAAACCAGGTACCACGATTGGGCCACCGTCGATGGCTGAATCCAGCTCGCTGTCCAGGAAGGAAGCACTCACGCTCAAACCAAAACCATCAAGCGACTCAGAGATCACATTACCTGGCAATACGCCGGTTAATTCAAAGCCGTCGATGCTGCCGGTGGTGTTATCCACCCAAGCACGTGTGACACCGGTAGTGTTATTGATCAAACCTTCAACACCGGGAGGAATGATGCCGCTGAAGTCGGTGACGATTTCAATTTGCTCTTGCCACGCGCGCAGATCTTTATAGAAGTACGCCACAGCTAAGTATCCTTCATCGCTGAAGTACCACTCATAGCTCAGGTCAAACTGATCTGCTTCGTTTGGTCGCAATTCTGGGTTACCGCCTTCGGCAGAGAATGGTGGCAAGCCCGCAGCGTTAAACGCGGCGTTAAAGCTATAACCAAAACCGGCGTTCATGCGGTCCATACGTGAGCGAGAGATAGTGCGGGCCAATCCCAAACGCAGTTTTTGCGTGTCAGATAGTTCCAACGACATATTCAAGCTTGGCAAGGTGTGATCGTAGTCAGCACCGGCTTCACGTGATTGCGCGACGGCAAAGCCATTTTGACTGGTAACCGCGTTGCCGACTGAGGTTTGATCGGTGTCAACGTATTGCAGACCAACGTTACCCGTTAATGGCATACCCGCCAGTTCAGTCGCGAAGTCAGCCCGCACAAAGGCCGTGGTGATTTTTTCGTTGACTGACCAAGTATTGATCAAACGGTTATTAGAGGTCAGGCTCTCATCGGTTTCAGTGTAAAAACCATCGCGATACAAACCAAAGGAGTCGTAAGACAACATATTGCCCAGACCTAAGAACTCCAATGAGGTTGGTGCTACTTCGTAACCCGCTGGAACGCCAGTACGGTTCGGGTAGTCACGCAGCGTCAAGAAGAAGCCGGAATCGCGTTTTTCTTTGGTGCGGTCTGTGTAGTTCACACCGAAGGTCAGTTTGGTCAGGAAGCCTTCGTTGAAGTCTTTCGACAGGTCAACACGGAACGCGTTTAACTCATCGTCAACTTCTGGGATGTTAATAAACCCGTCTTGGCCATCCGATGGTACGGTGCTGCCGTTACCCCAGCTCAACGCGGCACCGAGTTGTACCAGTGCTGGATCTGCGTAGTTCAGTTGGTTGTTGAAAGTCACGCCTTCTTGGCCGTCCATCGTGAACGCTAAGGTGTCAGTCGCACCAACGCCGGTGCCGCGACCAGTACCGGAGTAGCTCTCCAGACTCCAGACCGTGCGCTCAGTTTGCGAGGTGCTGGCGTCAACTTCCAGGGTCATGCTTTCGTTCAATGCTAGCTCGACATTCAAACCGAAGTTTTTCAGTGTGGCGTCACGCTGTTCGAAGTCATTGCGCACGACGCCCATCACATTCGAGAGCGTGCCGCTGGTGACGAAACCGTTTTCAACCGTGCCTGGTGTGAACTCGGTGCCAAAACCACCGCCCCAGATCGCGCCTGGAATTTCGATACCACGCAGGATTTTTTCGTCTAAGAAGTCAATATACAGTGCATCAGCCGTAATCGACAGATTCTCGGTTGGCTCGTACTGAACCACACCCATAAAGGTGTCACGTTGCAGGTTTGACGAACGCACGAATGGCTTAGCGCCACCTAATACGTTGTTACCCGCATCGTCGGTTGGGTAACCCCAGGCATTCCAACGCTCTTCATTATTCGGTGACTCAAAGGTCGACAGCGCTAAGGCCACGCCCACAGTGTCATCAGCAAATTGATCGATGTATGAGAACGTGCCGCGATAACCCGTGTCTTCGCCATCAGCGTTCAGGTTATTCAGGCTGTTTTTCTCGGCTGAGATGTTCAGCGCAGTAACGCTTTCGCGACGATCCAGAGGACGCACGGTTTGCAGGTCGATGGTGCCGGCGATGCCTTGATTCACTAACGATGCGGTTGGCGTTTTGTAGACTGTCACCGCTGACATAATTTCAGACGGATACAGGTCGAATTGAACCCCACGGTTGTCGTCGATTGAGACCTGCTCACGACCGTTAAACGTGGTGGTAGAGAAATCTTCGTTGAAGCCACGGACTGAGATCGAGCTAGCTCGACCATCCAGACGCTGTGCTGCTAAACCAGGAAGACGTGCAATGGACTCAGCGATACTGGAATCCGGCAGTTTACCGATGTCTTCCGCACTGATCGATTCAACGACCACGTCCGAAAAACGTTTTTGATCGATCGAGTCACGAATACTGGCACGGTAGCCGGTAACCACAACTTCTTCTAATACGTTGTCGTCATCGCTTTGTGCCATCACGCTCGGCGCTGCAACGCCTGCGATTGCCGCTGCAATACACGTGGAGAGAGTTGTTCGGTAAAACCCCGCCACCTTTGACCCTGCAGCTTTGCCAGCCACATTGCGGCCAGTTTTGCTGTTTTTATGAGTTACCATTTTCATGATCTTCCTCTTGAGTAATTCAATTTAATAATATTGTAATAATCGCTCAATAATCGTATTTGAATGCTGCAAACCAAGGAAGCAGCTGCATACGTATTCATGACTAGGGGGAATATTCTGCATACGTATTCAAGCATAACTGCCGCCAAGTCCATGCGCGGCGCGGCCTGATGCTGACGTGGTTTGGTCGTGTGATTGCATCCCCTTGATGTTAAGTATAGCGGTGCTTTGGGGGATTTTCCTGCTTGCCTGTTGGGTTGGGGATGGTGGATGAGATCCTTCGGCGCGTTGCGCCTCAGGATGACAGTTGAAAGAGAGCGCCTCAGGATGACAGAAAATGTGAAACGCCTCAGGATGATGGGAGAGATACAATGCCTCAGGCTGATGAGCAGCTAGAGAGATGGGTGCTTTGCGAGATGACTTCGACGCTAAGCCATGGCAATTTGACTAATCTAGCTTGGTCTTGGACAGGGTCTGGTGTACCTTGCGATCTGTTTTGATTGCTTGATTCTTTAAACAGGTCGTTTATGTTGAACAATATCCGCATCGTATTGGTACGCACATTTCATCCTGGCAATATTGGTTCAGCCGCGCGGTCGATGAAGACCATGGGGCTAACCGATCTGACTTTGGTTGAGCCGCGCGATTTTCCGTCCGACGAGGCTGAGAAAATGGCGGCTGGCGCGACGGATGTGGTGGCCAACGCGCGTCTATTCGATACCTTGCCCGACGCAATCGCCGATTGCACGACTGTGATCGCCAGCACTGCGCGCCCGCGTGGTTACGATTTACCTGAACTAGATCCTGAAGCAGCGGCTTCTTTGTTGGTGCAGGACGCACAAAAAGGGCCGGTTGCGCTGATTTTTGGCCCGGAGCGCATGGGCTTACATAATGAGGACATTAAGCATGCGAAGTACCGCGTGACGATTCCTGCCAATCCCGAATACAGCTCGCTGAATATGGCCGCCGCGGTGCAAACCCTTTCGTACGAGGTGTATAAAGCCGCCATGCGATGCACGCCGATGCAGGAAAAAGCACCGGCACAGCGAGATTTGCCGACCTCAGAAGACATCGAGCGTTTTTATGTTCATCTAGAGCAGGTGCTCGGTGACATCCGCTTCTTACGCCCGCATCAGGGCGAAACGATGCAGCGGTTACGACACTTGTTTACCCGTGCTGAACCGGATGTGCTGGAGTTAAATATCTTGCGCGGCATTCTTTCTGCGGTCGAAAAAAATCGTTCTTAAGCTCACCGCTAGTACGCTCCGCACCGACCCCACAAAAATGTAGTCTGACCGGTTTCGACTGGCGAATTTCACCTAGTTAGGGGATATTCACTCCCAAAATCAGTTGCTAGACTCGTCTCAGCACGGTTTATAAGCCAGTTGCAACACCGTTTCGTTTCAGATTTTTTAAGCTTAATAAGAACACGTGGGGAGAAACAAACCATGAAATTTGCAAATACCTTGGCGCTA
>JAUHZM010000073.1 GCA_030426005.1 Gammaproteobacteria bacterium | reverse complement strand
ACGCACCGGGTAAGGCTGGTAGCTCGCCGCCCAGCAAGCATGTTGCTCCAGCATCAAGGGAGCGCTGCACCTGGGCGTGTAGTTCGTCGCGTAGGTCAGTTCTGGCCATTGGGCCAATGGTTGTTGCGGATTCCAGCGGGTCGCCCATCACTTGCTGTTTAAACTTTGCTAGCAATAACTCGGTAAACGGCTCAAGGACACTCTTATGCACTAAAAATCGTTTGGCCGAAATGCAGCTTTGACCGGCGTTGAGTAAACGGCTTTGAGCACATTTGGTGGCGGCTAATTCCAGATCGGCGTCTTCCAACACCAGATACGCATCGCTGCCGCCGAGTTCCAGCACACACTTCTTAAGTACCGCGCCAGCTGTCGCGGCCACCGCTTTGCCAGCACGCGTGCTGCCAGTCAGTGTCACGGCGCGAACATGTGGATGTTCGATGACCGCTTTGGCCTGTTCACGGTCAACTAGCAATGTGGTGAACACATGTTTGGGTAGACCAGCTGCTTCAAAAATGGATTGAATCTCCAGCGCACTGCCGCATACGTTTTCGGCATGCTTGAGTAGGCCAGTATTACCGGCCATCAGGGTAGGCGCAGCGAAACGAAACACTTGCCACAATGGGTAGTTCCAAGGCATCACCGCAAACACACAACCGATGGGCTGATAGCTGATCTTGCTAACTAAGTAGTCCGTATCAATGTGCTTATCGGCCAGTTGCTCGGCTGCGTGGTCGGCATAATAACGGCAAACCCATGCGCACTTTTCCACCTCGCCCTCACCTTCAGTAAGTGGCTTACCCATCTCGTCTGCCATCAGTCTGGCCAGCGCGGCTTTGCGTTTTTCCAGCTCGTCGGCTGCAGCGCGTAGTACGGTTGCGCGGTCTTCGAACGACGTTTTGCGCCAGCTTTGAAACGCCTTGTGTGACGCATCAATCGCATTATTTAGTGCGCTTGAGTCGAGTTCGTCGTAGTCAGCGATGACGTGATTATTTTTTGGGTTGATGGATTGCATAGCGTGTTGTCCGAAAGCAAATTTGTCTGAGTATACGGTCTAAGTAGGGTTCACGGGCGTTATATTCAAAATCAACTTGGCTTATCTGCCGCGCCTTAATGCGTAATCAATTTATTCAAATCCAGTACACCATAATCGACCGGGCTGAACAGCTTGAAGCCCATTTGAAAGTCGTCGTAGTGCGCCCAGAACTGCGCATCTCGACGACTCACGGCGTAGGTGCGTAGAAATGTATGATAAGCCTCTTTTTCATCGATGGTTTTCAGGTCGCTAATAAATGTGGGGAAATCGGCTTCCTGAACGCGTAAAAAAGCATTCGGGCGTGACGCAATAAAACCAGGGACGATCGAAATCGTGGTTTCTTCCGGGACTTCATTTAATTTTTCGAGCAAGATCGACGTGTTGTTCAACAGTCCACGATTCTTAATCAGCGTGAAGTAGTTAACGCCATTCGGCTTATCAACGGCCAGCAGACTGACCTCCGGAAGGCGATTCAAGCCTTCACTTGCGACTGTTTGTATACTTTGAATCTGATTGAATAACACCTCGCTGTACTGTTCTTTGTTGTGTTCTAAGTCGTAGGTGGTGGAGAGTGCCGTGCCAATATGCTGTTCCAGAGCGTCATAAGCGGCGAGCTTGTCGTCCTCATGTTGCTGAGTCGGTTTGTGGTCCTTGCGGTACTGGCTCTTGTCGACTTTGCGATCAATGTCGGTGAATGTCAGCGCCATAAATTTATGGATGCGTTCGTCCGCCCCGCGGTACCAATACGCCAGCAGCGAGCGTCGGGTTTCATCGGGCAACATGGTCAAGAACAAGGACTCGCCTTCCATGCGCAAGAAATCCATGTAGATTCGCGACAAAAGTTGATGACTCACATTGCCATAGACGTCGTAGCCAGCAACCAGCAGATAATGAATTCGTTCCAGTAATGGATAGTCAATAACCCAAGCTGTCTTCGGAGCTTGGCCATTTAAGCCTTGCTGTACGCTGGCGTGATCAAAGTGCCGGAAGATCGTCAGTGCCGCGTTCGGGTTGGTGCCATCGCCATCCCAGATTCGATCCATCGGCAGAGTCTGACCTGAGCTGAGCTTAGCTTGAATGAAGTCGCGTCGTTGAGTGAGGAACTTTTTCTCTAACTTAGCGAACTCATTCCAAGAATCGAATAGGCGCAATGTGTCTTCTTTCTCAGCGGGTAAGTCGAGTTCATCCTGTACAGTTGCCAGGTAGGATGCCATCTCCGGCCCAGATTGATATTCTGGGTCAACAAAAAATACCCAGAAGTGTTCATTAATCACGTTCACTGCCGCCTGGCCTTTACATACCGGTCCCTTAATGAAGCCACGTACGATGAAATTTGCTTCGTCTAACATGAAGCGGTAGCGCGCATCTGGTGGCAGTTGAGCAAAGGTTTTAAAGGGGTTAGATGCCGATTTGATTGCGTAGCTCGGTAACTGATCGACCGTGTAGTCAGGCGCCACAAACCAGCGTTTCCAATTGGCCAGTTTTTCCTCATTAAGCGGGTACGGCATGTGTGTCTTAGCCACAGGTGTTTCTCGGTCAAGACGCAGTCGGTAATATACGCGTTCGACCCCAGGATCATCAAACGGACGACGGGTCGCAATCACGGCAAGCGGCTCACCGGGAGGTGTGCTGGACCGGACCAACTCAAAATATCGTCGATCTGCCGCGGCTTCTTCGCTGAAATAAAGATTGGCCAGGAATAGGTGCTCGTATATGTAGCGTGCAATCAGCTGTTGTTTCAGGTCGTCGGCATTGAGCCAACGTTCCCACATTACAACACGCGTTTGCTCTGACTTGGTCAGGCTGTAGTCAGTGTCGTCCAGTGCACCACCAGCGACCCAACTGCTTATTTGTGCCTGCTGAGCTTGACTTATAGCGGGTAAGCCATACGGCATGCCGCGAGCCGGGTATTCTTCAGCAAAGTCTAGAAACTCTTCGCGATCAGCGGCGCATTGCCAGCTAGTTTGATCATCAATGGGAAGATCATCGTACTCAATCTCAGGGTTGCGTTTCTCGTACTCGGACTTGAGGTCGAGTAAGCCGGTCAAGGTGGAGCTTTGTGCCGGGTTCGACTTGGTTGCATTTGCGTCTGCCAGCACCGAGTGGAAACCCTGTTCGCGCCACTCAGCCACGGAATGTGCATCAAAGAACAATCGACTCAACTTACCTTCGCGCAGGCTTTTGTGATTGTAGACCCGATCCTTCGAGCCACCGCGAGCTACGCCGTCGTAGGCGGTCAGTTTGAGTTGGCATGGTGCATCGTAACAGGCATGACAGGCAACGCAGCGCGTATCGAGGATCGGTTTGATGTCTTTGCTATAACTGATCGTTTGAGCGGTTTGCCCCGTTGCGGGTAGGACACCTAGGGTCGCCACCTCAGGATCGTTTGAGTTACAGGCTGCCAATAGACAAAGCAGTAGTATTTGGAATGATATCCGTAGCGTCATGTTTGAGTTTTCCCTTTTAGTTGTCGTTGGATTGGCGAGCAACCAAATTGGGTTGGTGCACCGTAAGTTGTGGAAATGGAATGCTCCAGCCTTGCTCATTACACACCGTGACGCATGCCTGTTGCAGATGGCGTCGTATCCGATTGTAGTGGCTAGCGGCTTCAGCTTTGAGTTCTAGAAAAACCAGGTAGTTCAACGAAGAATCACCAGCAGAGTGAAAATCCGCGTCAACTGCTTGCACGTCGTAAAAGTACGGCTTCTCTTGAATGTATTTTTCTAAGCCGGATTTAAATAACTGGCTAATCTCTTGATGTGGCGTGGATTGCAACTCATAGTCCACACCGAAAATAGTCGCTACGCGAAATCCATCGGGTGTCGACAAGTTTCGGTATCCAGCTGCAAAGTAGTCTGCGGTCGGAATCAGGTGTGTCATGGAAGCAACATCGCGCACCTTCACAGTTTCGATGGTCTGTTCGAGAACTTCCAGAGGCTGTCCATCCTCATCCAGGACCCAATCACCGGTGCGGCTGGGAAACCAGGTATCGTCACCTCGCAGCGGCCGGGAATTCATGTCATGCAGTTGGTACAGTGGCAGGCGTAATGCGCCAGATAGATTGGGGTTGGCTAGCCGCGTGTGCATATTGATATGGAGTACCTGAAACGGCACGCCATTGACCATAACGCGCTCACGCTCACGCACGCTACCAATGTTCAGCAGTAACCGACCTTCAGCAATATATTTAGGCAGCAAATTTTTAAGCGCCAAAGCCGCGCCGATGAACACGACCACCATAATAGCCAGAAGTAACAAATCCTGGCGAAAATACAGCACCATCATCGCACCAATCGCGATCAGCACCACCGTGAAAATCTTGTAGCTATAGGCTGCGACACGGTAATGCGTTTTTACCTCTTGTTCATCATTGTTTACTGAGCGTCTACGAACCAGCCAAAGCAGTGCACGCGTGAAACCCCAGATACACAGTGACACCAGCAAGACCAGTAATAAAGTCAGCCCGCGACCGTGAATGAACTCTTTGGCTGAGTTCGCCATTACCTGGAACCAGGCGACATTTTTACCCTCGAGATTGTGTAGCTGATACTCTGCCAACTGAACAGCACGCTCTAAATCCGAACGGCGGCTTGTCCACTGCTGTTCGATGCTAGTTAGGTCCGCAATAACCTGCTCATCCTGAGCGGCGTCCAAGAGTTTATTGACTGACGCTAAGGCCTCATCAGATGCGGCAATCGCAGCTTGCTTCTCACCAATGATTCGGCGTAAGTTTTCAATCTTGCGCGGCTTTTCAGTCAGATCCTTAACGTTTTCGAGAAGTGGCTTAACGATGGTAACCAGTTCCTCTCGCCAATCGAATTGTGAATCCTCAACGCCAAATACGGATAAATCAACGCCACCGATAGCGATTTGCTCAAACGTCTCTCGTAACAGCGTGATTTCGGAGTTGAGCTCCTCCATTTCACGTGTCAGCTCCGGTGGCACGTTTTCGCCAGCTTTTACAATCTTGGCACGTAACGCTTCTCGTTCTGTCCGCTTGACCTCAAGCGAGGTTTGTATGTCGCGTAGTTGTTCAATTGCTTCAGCATTAACCTTGGCAGAAACCTGCTCTTTGGCTCGCTCCTTGGTCAGTGCTTCTATGGGCGCTAACTCGCGCGTGTCGGTTTGAGCATGAACGAACTCACCAGCAGCAAAAGCCGCGACTATCGCGCTGAGTATCAGAGAAAAACGGAGATGTTTGATCATAGGTAGTGCCTTGGAGAGCAGACTAAACTAGGCGGGGCACACTTATGTGTACCCCGAGAATATATGCCATTGCATCAAAACATGGAGTGAATACGTTTGATACAAAGTCTCATTTACCGGAAGCGACGGCTGCCTCAGTTATTTGCTGGGTGTTCTGGATCAAAGCGCTCAATCAGCAGATGCCCGTATTTTAGTGCGAAATGATAGTTATAGCGGCTTACGACGCGCATTGCACGCTTGGTTTCTTCCTCGGATGGTGCGTATATGATCAAAAAGCTAGCGCCCTGTTCGGCATGTTCACGGAATTGATCCGTTTTACGCAGTTCAGAACCAAGTAAGGCTATCGCATTTTGGTCTTCTCGCATTTCATCGAGTAGCTTAGTAAATTCCACACTACGCATCAGGGTTACTTCGTCTTCCTGGTAGCCACCAGTGTGTAGATCCGTTCTGGCCTTCGCGGCACTATCAGCGTCATTGAATACCGCAACTAAGTTACCAACGGGTTTGAAAGCACCAAACGATGTTTGCGGGTCTTTAATATCAAATTTACTCATGATTCTCCTGTGTTGTTCAAGTTTACTTAGATTGACTCGCGTCAATCCTGTGCTCACAGGAGGAGAAGCAAATTTAGTGCCAGCAGCAGTTCAATTTGAATAATAATCTATATTATTCTATTGATTTCAATGACATAGGTGTTTTCGTGAATCGAAATATGGCAATCCTGCAAAGTGCCAGCGTGCTGTTTTAGTGGTGTGCCGGTGGATTTGCCCCGCCGATTTCTGGGGTAAGCCCCAAAAACCTGGTTAAGCTGACTCTGCGCCGACATCGAGTTCATATTTCTGTATTCGATACCGCAGAGTCTCGCGTGTCGCGCCGATAAGCTGTGCTGCCTTAGTAATATTGTTCTGGGTTATTTGGAGGGCCTTTTCAATGATTTGGCGATCCATCTCTTCGAGTGTGGTATTGCCGTCGAGTTTGAAAGTTAAAATATCGTTTTGCACGACATTCAGTGCAGTGACGTTATCGCCCTGTAATTCAGGTTCGGTTGACTCTGGTGTCTCATCCGGTTCTTCGAGTTGATCTTCGAGTAAGGTGTTGTTGAGGTTTAACCAGTTGGCATTCAGCTCACCGTCGCGCGACAGCAGAACTGAACGTTCGATCGCATTGCGTAACTCCCGCACATTACCGGGCCAGTTATAGGTGAGCAACTCACTCCAAGCTTCGTCGGGAATCGACGTGACTTTCTTGCCGGATTTGGCGCTGTACTCGGAGACAAGTAAGGGGACTAACTCTGTGAGATCCGATTTATATTCCCGCAATGGGGGGACCTCGATTTCGAAAACATTCAGACGGTGATAAAGGTCTTCTCTAAATTCTCCGTCGACAACCATTTGTTGTAAATCTTGGTTGCTGGCAGCAAAAATTTGCACGTCTACCGAAATCTCGTGCTCACCACCAACCCGCCGAAAGGACTGTTCCTCAATGGCTTTAAGCAGTTTGGCTTGCACTTCCAAAGGCATTTCGCCGATCTCATCTAAAAACAATGTGCCGTTGTTCGCTTGCTCGAGCAGGCCGCGATGGCGCCCCTTGGCACCGGTGAACGAACCGGCTTCATGGCCAAACAGTTGTGACTCGACTAATTCTTGTGGAATCGCTGCACAGTTCATTTCGATGAAGGCAAAATCCTGCCGCAGACCGTTGCTGTGCAAAATTCCGGCCGAGTGCCCTTTGCCAGACCCTGTTTCGCCATGAATCATGAGGGTACTCATTGGAACCTGGCTGAGTTCTTCGAGTACGCGTCTATGCTCCTTGATGGCCTCGCTTTGGCCAACGATAGAATCAAAACTCGACTTTTTCAGCGATGAGGCTGAATACTCTGCAAGTCGGCGACGCACACGTGTTGAGCGCATGGCCTTTTTGACGGTCACGGAAATTCGTTTTGGAGAATATGGCGCACGCAAGGAGCGAAAGCTGAGTTCATCGACCCGATCTGCTAAGTCTTCCGCTAACTCACGATCCAAGAACACCCATTCATGGATACCCAGCGTGTCTTCAATTTCCTCCAGTTGTTGGATCTGGGTTTCATTGAGGTCATCGACATCAACCAATATTGCATCCGGTTGGTAACCATGATCGTCAATGAGTTGCAGCGCTTCTTTGACGGAAGCGGCATGCCGCACTTTAAACGGTTGATCTTCGAGGTAGGGAAGCAACTCTTTATTTACTGAGTGCTCGTCTTGAATAAAGAGAAGTATGCTAGCCATCTTGTCAAATCCTGATTGTTTGAGGGGCAATACTAACACCGAAGTTCGATGGTGCTGAAATAATTGGCCTGATTTTTATGCATCCAAGCGGTGCTTTCGACATGTGGGATCGTGTCAAATGAGCGCGCTGCTACCAGAGCATATCAGTGTGGGAATACTGTTGATTTAAACTAGATTAAATATGTTTCTAGTTTTGGTGAAACACCGTCGACATCAATGTGCTCTGTCAAGTTGATGCGTCTGGAAACCAGCTTATGTCGACTTCATGATAGCGGTTTATATAATCACTCAGTTTGGTCAGTCTGTCGATGTTTTTTAATTCAACCATGCCTTTACTGCGACTTATTAGGCCGTCTTCCTCAAGGTGTGTCAGGCCGTTGCTGACGGATACATTGGTCAGGCCTACCGCGTCGCCGAGATCAAATTGGGAGAGTGGCAAGCGGTACTGATTCTCGCTTACCCCGCCCGTGAGACTTAGGCGTGAATGAATTTCCAACAGAATATGTGCCAAACGTTCACGCGCGCTCATGCGGCCTAAAATGCGAATGCGATCTAAATTGATCGATTTGTCGATCATGGCCAGTGTGAAAATCAGTGCGGTAAGTCGAGGTGATTCACGAAAGATGACGTCGATGGCACTCTTCGGAAACGGACACAATACACAGGGTTCTACGGCCATGAGATTGCTGGTCGCGTGGCGGAACGGGATGTCCGATGAACCGATCACGTCTCCAGGGTAGTGGAGTTCAAGAACCTGCCGTCTACCGTCCTGCAGGATAGTGTAGGTAATCAACCATCCCTGTTTGACCACATACATATTCTCCAGCTGGGTATCAACTCCCCAAACCTGTTCATGTCGATCGAACTGCTGAGATGATTTTTCGAGTGTCGCAAGCAAGTCTTTATCGACGCCACTGAGATCTATAAACTGGCTTAGCTTCTCAATCAGGCAGCTGGAATCTGGTTGGGCGTTTTTGTTGTCTAGCTTGCTCATGCTGGTGAAGTTGTCTCACCATTTGGTTTGGCGACCTTCTTCGGTTTATTGCTTAAATAAAATAGCTTATAGTCACTCTCAACGGTTGGTGTGCCTTCAGTTGTGTTGAATGCGATATCGCCGTTAGGTTTGATCGCAAACAGCAATAAAGCATTTTCGTTATCTTTGCGCCAGTCGGAATACCGATAGGCATCACTGAGGTCCGTGACGCGTATCTCTTCACCAGCATTGATACGGGCTTTAAGCTTGTTGTATGCCATGCCTTCATCAAAAAGTATGCGTCCGCTATTCTGGGCACTGGCAATATGGCGTTTAAAGCGTTCTGTAGATTGGTTGGGTGGCAACATAAATACGTTACGTCCACCGAACTCTTCTCGGAACCCGCTGGCTTGCGTAACGTTATATTCGAAGTGATTAGATAATCCCAACATATAACCATAGGTGGAGGTGTTGAGGTGCATTAAGCCATGGTCCGAGATCGGATTTCCGTAGTAGGTCTTAATACCGTCGATACGGGCTGCACGCAGCGAATCCCAGTTAGAATCGCAAATAATGGTTTCGACTTCAGCCTTCGAAAACGCTTTAGCTAAGGCGATAGAGAACGGGTTGGCGCCTACGATCAGTACGCCATGGGTCTTTGGTAGAGCAACGTTTAATAGCCGTGCAATCGGACGTGCGGTGAGACTTTGGAATACCACGGTGCCGATAATGATGGAGAAAGCCAGCGGAACCATTTTCTCTGCGCCTTCGATTCCAAGCTCTTCCAGTCGCAGTGCGAATACGGCGGACACAGCGGCGGCGACGATACCGCGTGGGCCAATCCAGGACACCATGGCTTTTTCGCGCCAATTAAAGTCGGAGCGCAAAAACGATAATGCGACTTTTGCGGGCCGTGCAATAAATTGCATGACCAATAGTAAAAACAACGCGCCCCAACCTAGCGACAAGAACGCCTCCACGTCGAGCCTTGCCGCCAGCACGATGAACAATGCGGAGACAAACACCACTGTGAGATCTTCCTTGAAGTCTAAAATTGAGTGGATATGCACATCGCGCATATTCGCCAACAGCATGCCCATCACGGTAACTGCGAGCAGGCCAGACTCATGCATCAGTGTGTCGGAGGCAGCAAAGACTAAGCATACCAATGCTAGGGCAGCAAAGTTATGTAACTTCTCCGGCACGATGTGATACCGCAGCAACAGGCCGAAAATATACCCAGCAAGCAGGCCTATCACCATGCCGACGATGACGGTGCCACCGAACACATAGAATATTTCCCAAAACTCGGCGGCTGACTGCTGCACGATAATCCACTCGAAAACCAGTACCGCAATCAGGGCCCCGATTGGGTCAATCACAATACCTTCCCAGCGCAGTACATCTGCGATTTTTGGTTTGGGGCGAACCGTCCGCAACATAGGCATAATCACGGTTGGCCCAGTCACCACCATAATGGCGCCAAATAATGCGGAAAGTGACCAGCTTAGTCCAAGTAAATAGTGTGTGGCGGTGGCCATGATCACTGAGTTGACAACCACGCCAACGGTCACCATGCGTCTAACCGGGCGCCCGATCTCTTTCAACTCACTGCGCTTGAGTGTCAATGCACCTTCAAACAGGATTACTGCAACGGACAGGGATATAAACGGGAAGAGTAATTCACCGAACAATGCGTTGGGCTCGAGAATGCCAAACACGGGCCCCATTAGGATACCGGTGATCAACAGAAACAGGATCGCAGGCAACTTTACTTTGTGTGAGAGCCATTGACAAAGAAAGCCGACGAAGCCGATTAGGCCAAGCAGTAGCAAAGACGACATGATATAACTCTGAAAACGAAGTTAGTATTCCATGTTGCGCATCTAGCCGCGCTGCACACTAACGAGGATTCTGACACAATAACCCAAAGTTACCCGCACCCTGGACGCTAGATAATGTCACTATTCGAAATCGATCATACCCTGTTTTTCTCTAATTTGTTGCAATTAGTGATCGCTTTTGTGCTGCCGTTGATGACCGCCTGGGAACGTGAGTCGGCATCGCACTCGGCTGGGTTGCGCACGTTTCCGTTAGTATCCATGGCCGCTTGCAGTTTCACCATTCTGGGGGTCACCATGTTTGACGATCCTGGAGCGCAAGGACGCATAATTGGCGGTGTGGTGACTGGTATTGGCTTTATCGGTGGTGGCGCGATTCTAAAGCAAAAAGACTCGGTGTTCGGAACCTCGACCGCGGCGGCGATTTGGTCGACTGGGGCGGTCGGTATCGCCGTCGGCCTGGGGCGTTTAGAAATTGCGTTGGCGCTGAGCGTGATGACCTTTGTCTGCCTAAAAGTCGTGGGCCGTGTAAAAAAAGAGGTCGAGCACAACACCAAAGCGGATTCCTAAGAAGAGTGATTCCAAGCAGTTGACAAGCCCTTACTTTTTCATGAGAATGAGAATCATTATCATTTAGTCGTCGGGGAACGTCCTATTATGGCTTTCAATAGCAGGCAAACCGAGCACAGTGTGCAACCACGGGAGCTGGTGTTTAATACCGGTTCAGGCTGCTGGGTTGTACCGTGTCAGCGCGAATTGGTAAAGGTATTGATTCGGCATGAGTCCGTCTGTGCCAAGTCGCTTTGCTTTGACTCTCCGCAAGCGTGTCGAGACCTTCTTCGTACCCTCTTCTTACTGGCGCTGGAAGATGAGGTGCAGACCGAACAGCCTTCCTGTTTGGCGCAATTTGCGCGTGACGCTATGCAGTTTCATAGCGCCAGTTTGTCACTCTAATCAGTCTGTTTGATCAGCTGCGACACGAGCCAGGTAATCATCACGAACTTGGTTCATCACGTCTTCGTCGTAGGGACGTAAACCACTTAATACCAGTACTTTCGAGCCGGCACCAATCACGGTTTGCTGGTCTTTAAATTCGAATTCCAACGTCGCACGTCCGCGCTTGCCGTCTATATCAAGCCGTGAGGTAGTCAGTTCAAGCGTGAGTGTCTCGAAATTCATATGCTCAAGCTCAAACGCCATTCGCTCATAGATGACCAGTGGACGTTTGGGGTTCACCATCACATCGTGTTGTTTAATGAGTGGTAGCAGAATGTGCGGGAAGTTGTGTCCTGAAAATGCAACATACTCGCGTACGATGGCTTCAATTTTATCGCTGTCATGGATTACATCGCCGCTCGCTTGCATAGCCATGACGGGTTTATCGCGTTCATTGATGATTTCAATTGACCCGCCAGCATCAGCCAGTTCCGGGAACGTCAAAACCGAGCCGCCAGCGATTAATTCAAGAAACTGGAATTGCATGGACTGGCGCGCACCATAGCGCCCTAAAGCCAGTGCGAACAGCAGATCACCGGGTACGCAAAACCGG
>JAUHZM010000372.1 GCA_030426005.1 Gammaproteobacteria bacterium | reverse complement strand
CCAAAATAAAATCATTGTTGGCGTGTGGCAGGTAATACAATTTTTGGATACTAGCCCCAAGGCCAACCCCAAAAATCTCACCACGCCCAACCGCTATCAAAGCCTGAGTTAACTGGAATCCTGCACCATAGGGGTCAGCCCACGGGTCGAGATAACTCATCAGTCGATCCATTCGATAGGGCGACATACTGACCATAAAATACATCGCGATCGCGACTACCGTTAGACATAGCAAAGTGTGACTCACACGGATGCCACCCAAAAACATCATTAAACCGACCGTCGCAGTCATTACCACAAAGCTCCCGAAGTCGGGCTGCATTAATAGCAAGCCGCCCATCAACGCAATAATCACCGCGATATTGACGATGCCCTTAGAAAACTTTTTGATTTCTGACTGCCGGCGTGTCAGGTAACTGGCGGTGTACAGCACGATCGCCACCTTCGCGAACTCCGCAGGTTGAAAACGAAATCCCGCCAATGAAAACCAGCGCTGCGATCCATTCACTTCAACGCCGATAAACAACAAGACCAACAATAGGAAGAATGCCAGCCCTAGCAATGGCCAACTTAACTTGTCCCACACCCAGACCGGAATCGACGCCACCAACACCGTCAAACCAACTCCAACGACCACATGAAAAAGCTGACGCCAAAAATGCGCGGTATTGGTGTTTAAGTTTTGATCGCCCATCGCAATCGTGGACGAAAACACCATGATTAAACCGAGCATCAACAGCGAAATGAAGACGCCGAGTAACACCGAATCGACGCCCGCTGAATTATCCTGCGGCGTGAAACGTGTCGCTTGTAATGCGCTACCACTCATGCCGCACCTCGCCCAATGTAGTCTTGCACGCACTCCGCGAACACCGCACCTCGATGCTCAAAACCGCGATACATATCAAAGCTGGCACAAGCAGGCGACAACAACACTACTTGCCCTGGTTCGGCTGCCGCTGCCGCGAGTGCCACCGCCTCTGACATATCTGCAGCGCGCTGCATGCGTACGCGCCCCTGGAGGGCGGCTTCAATCTTCGGCCCATCGACACCGATCAAAACCAACAACTGAATATTGTCGGTAATGGCGTCTGCCAGCGTACTAAAATCAGCCCCTTTGCCTTGCCCTCCGGCAATCCAGATAACCGGCTGCTCAAGACTGAGCAATGCGGTGCTGGTGGCACCGACATTGGTGGCTTTGGAGTCATTCACCCAGGTGACACGATTGTGGACCGCGACCGTTTGCATGCGATGCGGCAACCCGACAAACGCCTTCACCGCGCCCACGCGCGCATCCAGCGACAGCGCTAGAAAATCAGTCAAAGCGAATGCACTCAGTACATTTTTAACGTTGTGCAAGCCGGTTAACGCGATGTCGCCAAGCTTCATCAAACGCTTTTTGCCTTGCATTAGCCAGCGTCCGTCATGCTGACGCTTCAATCCGAACTCGTCTTCATTGGCTGGTTCATCGAGCTCAAAACTTAGTAATTTCGCTACCTGGGTGATCTGCGACAACTGCTCATCATGGCGCGGCAAGACAGCGCGCTGCGCGCCTTTTAAGATGCGACTTTTGGCCAGCACGTAGTCACCCATGGATGCGTAGCGATCCATATGATCCTCGCTCACATTCAAAATGGCAGCAGCAGCGGCGCCCACATGATAGGTGGTCTCGAGTTGAAAGCTAGACAACTCCAGCACAGCCACGTCAAACTCAAGTGCGTCGGTAATCGAATCAAGCACAGGCACACCAATATTGCCAGCAACCAATGGACGCAGCCCACCGGCGGCAACCATCTCACCAACCAGGGTTGTCACCGTACTCTTGCCGTTCGAACCGGTAATCGCGATCACAGGCTTGGTGTTCGCCTGCAAAAACAACTCGACATCACCGACGATCTGCGCACCTTGTCGACGCACCGACTGCAACATAGGCTCCTGCAGGGAAACACCAGGGCTTGCAACAATCAGGGTACTTGCATCCAGACAATCATCAACGAAGGCACCAAAACGTACATCTACCTCGGGAAACGCTTCCGCTAGCCGCGCCGCCAATGGTGGCGCGTCACGGGAATCGAGCACAGACACAGCAAGCCCGCACGCACGCAAATAACGCACCGCGCTGTACCCGCTCATGCCCAAACCGATAACGGTCGCACGCTGATAACGTGCCACCATATCTGAGCCAATACTGTGTCGCTGATCAACCATTTAACTTAACGCACCTTCAAGGTCGCCAAACCAATTAACACCAACACGAGGCTGATGATCCAAAATCGAACAATCACACGTGGTTCCGGCCAACCCTTCAACTCGAAGTGATGGTGAATTGGCGCCATCCGAAAAATTCGCTTACCAAAAAACTTGTAACTAAACACCTGCATGATGACCGACACGGTCTCAAGAACGAAAATGCCTCCCATGATGA
>JAUHZM010000072.1 GCA_030426005.1 Gammaproteobacteria bacterium | reverse complement strand
GCCTTGTGCTTCTAGCTTTGCGGTGAGTTCGGCGATCGCCGCCTTGGTGTCTCCGCCGAGACCCAGCTGGTCGCCAAAGTAGATCGCACCGCCAAAACCGATGACGGCAGCTACGACGCCCCCCAAAACCATCGGCATGAAGCCTCCACGGCGGGGTGCATGCTGCGCAGGTTTGGCTGAAACAGGCTCTGAAACGGCTTCGGCTTCTGGCTCCGCCACGACGTCGTCTGTGTTGGCAACTT
The DNA here is from genome assembly GCA_030426005.1 of Gammaproteobacteria bacterium. Lineage (GTDB taxonomy): Bacteria > Pseudomonadota > Gammaproteobacteria > Arenicellales > Arenicellaceae > Arenicella. The sequence goes on along the minus strand of JAUHZM010000072.1, from coordinate 11,750 downwards.
CCGTGTCGGCCCCGCGCTCGGCGGTATCGTCTTCAGATGTCTCGGAATCTTCTTCCGTTTCTTTTGCTACGTCACCTTGTTCAGGCGCTTCACCTTCCGACGTTTCTTCAGGGGTATCCTCGGTCACATCGTCAATTGCTTCTGAGGTCTCATCCGCAGACACCTCCTCCACAATTTCCGCATCTTCGATCTTGTCTGAAGCCTCGGCCGCTTCATTCTGATCTTTGTTCGGCTTGTCCGACTTATCCGTGGTCCCCACAGGTCACCCTTTCGAATCCGTTTTTTGCAAATGCAGCACCAATCTAGGCGAGCAATCCTTGCGTCTCAATGCATCACCCTGCGTCTAACAGTCCCGCCACCGCTTTTGCCATGGCCTCTGCCTCTTTTTTCTCCGCCAAAACAATCTTTTCGCAGATCGCATTTCCCAAGGCTTCCTGCTCAGCAGCTACTTTGAGGGCGATTGCCATGGCACCGCCGGATGACACACCGGCAAAAATACCCTCTTTTTTCGCCATTTCGCGCATGGTGTTTTCGGCATCAGATTGTGCGACATCCAAGGTACGATCCACGCGAGATGGATCAAATATTTTTGGCAAATACGCAGCAGGCCAGCGGCGGATTCCCGGTATTTGAGAGCCGCCATCGGGTTGCACACCGACTATTTCGACCTCGGAAGACTGCTCCTTAAGGTACCGAGAGACACCCATAATGGTGCCGGTGGTGCCCATCGAGCTGATAAAGTGCGTGACTTCGCCGCCAGTATCGCGCCAGATTTCTGGCCCGGTCGACTCGTAGTGTGCCATCCAATTATCCGGATTCGCAAATTGATCCAATACCTTGCCCTTGCCGTCTGCTTGCATCTCTAACGCCAAGTCACGCGCCAACTCCATGCCGCCCGCCGCCTGTGACACAGAAATGATTTCCGCACCGAACGCCCGCATGGAAGCACGTCGCTCTTCACTCATATTGTCTGGCATGATCAAGGTCATTTTATAACCTTTCATGGCAGCCGCCATCGCCAGCGCAATGCCCGTGTTGCCACTCGTTGCTTCGATCAGAGTATCACCCGGCTGAATATCGCCGCGTGCTTCCGCTTTCGCAATCATATTCAGCGCTGGACGATCTTTCACCGAACCAGCCGGGTTATTCCCTTCCAGTTTCGCGAAGACCTGCGCATGCTGGCCACGCCACAAGCGCTGAATTTTGACCAGCGGTGTATTACCGACGAAATCTTGTAAGGTATGGATTTTCACTACTGTTATGCCGAAGCTTAATCATCACCGCCTAGAGACATCAATAATTGAATCACGTACCACAACATCAGCGCGATACTGGCAAACAGTGCAAGCGACGCGGCAACATGTTGATCTTCTCGGTAGGTATGCAACACATTCGATGTAGTGTAAAGCACAGCTCCACTAGCGAACGCAATCATAATCGCTGAGAACACAGTGCCCAGCGTAAAACCAAATGCGATGGCGACCACAATGACGCCTAGGGCCACGAAGGCACCGATCATCAAGATCGAGCCCAAGAAAGAGAAATCTTTACGGGTGGTAAACACGATAAAGGTTAAGGCCGTTACCAACGCACCTGTTATAACTGCCGCATTCTGAATCACACCTGGCGCGTACAATTGCGCCATCGCAATCAAAGGTAGAAAAATAATGGCTTCTGCGACCACATATAAGCCCAGTCCTGCGTATTGCAGCTCTCTCGATGCACCACTATGAGCCCAATTATTGGCGACAAAACTGACCGCCACAAAGGCCGCCAATACGATCAACCAGCTCCAACGACTGGTGGCTAACAACTGTATCGCGGTTTCGCCCCATCCGAGTGACAAGAAAAATGAAATTAGCATCGCAAACGCTGCCAACGCACCGGCAACATGCACGTAAGTACGGCGGATAAAACCCGCTCGCGCCTCACCAGGTAATTCACTTACGACCGCGTCAGATGCAACATTCATGTAACTCATAAAATTTCTCCTAAAAATACTCGTTGTGTGTGGGGCTTGCCACGAAAAAAAGCAATCATAGCATGCCGCGTTTTTATCATGTCGACCGTTAGGCCGGGTAAATATGTTTAACCATAAGCTGCAACGTTCGACGGTCACGAAACTCATTCACATCCAGCTGAAACGCCGCAAAAATCCTGCCGCTTGGTAGCTCGGCATGGGTGTCGAGATAACCAAAACAAATGGCGTCCAGCGGCTGATTACTGGCACTGGGGCGCAATACCATTTTGGCATGCGTGTCACCGACGACTCGCGCCTCCAAGACGTCAAACTCACCTTCAAATAACGGTTCCGGAAAACCTTGTCCCCACGGCGTCATGGTACGCAATTGCTCCGCAATTTCTTCGCTATACTCGGTCGCATCGAGGCTGCCGTCGGTCCAGACAATTTGACGCCAATCGTGATTTTGCGTCATCTCTGTCGCGACCTTGGTCAAGGCCTGAGTGAAGGCAGCAAGATTAGCGTCGGTGACCGAGAGTCCGGCCGCCATCGCATGTCCGCCAAACTTGGTAATCAAATCAGGGTACAGCGTATCGACGCGCGCCAACAAGTCACGCATATGTATGCCGTCCACACTGCGGGCCGAGCCTTTCCACTCACCTTCATTGTCGCCTGGCGCTAACGCCACCACTGGCCGGTGAACGCGCTCTTTGATGCGTGACGCAACCAGACCGACCACGCCCTGATGCCAAGTCTCATCAGACAAGGCCAGAATTGCCGGCAGATCATCGTCATCGCCGTCGAGTTGTACTCGCTCCACAATAGCCAAGGCATCTTGCTGCATACTACGCTCGACATCACGGCGCTGCTGATTTAACTCGTCTAATTGTAAGGCCATCGCCATAGCAGCATCGACATCGTCAGTTAGCAAGCATTCAATGCCTAAAGCCATATCGTCGAGCCGGCCTGCCGCATTCAAGCGCGGGCCAACCGCAAACCCAAGATCACTGGATGACAAACGAGCGGCATTGCGCTTGCCAACGGTCAACAACGCCTGAATCCCCGGACAAGCCATTCCTTGTCGAATTCGCTGCATCCCCTGCTGCACCAGGATGCGATTATTGGCGTCGAGCGGAACCACATCCGCCACGGTACCGAGCGCCACCAGATCAAGAAACTGTGACATATTCGGTTCGGCGATGCCCTGGTTGGCAAACCAGCTTTGTTGACGGAGCTGCGCACGGACAGCCAGCATGACATAAAAAATAACGCCAACGCCGGCCAAATTTTTACTGGCAAACCGATCACCCGGAAGATTCGGATTGACGATCACATCAGCGGTTGGAATCTCTTCGCCCGGCAAATGGTGGTCGGTCACCAGGACTGACATACCCAATGCTTGTGCGGCATGCACACCGCCAACACTACTGATCCCATTGTCGACGGTAACCAAAATGTCCGGCTGGCGCATGGCCGCCACACCGACAATTTCTGGCGACAAACCATAGCCAAATTCAAACCGGTTGGGGACCAGATAACTCACTGAGTTCAAGCCGAAGGCTTTTAAGCACCGAACCGCCAACGCACAACTGGTGGCACCGTCAGCATCGAAGTCGCCAACAATCACGATGTTAGCCCCTGCCATCACGGCATCCGCCAACAGCATTCCAGCCGCATCAATATTGGTTAATGTATGCGGCGGCAATAACCGCTTGAGGCTATACTCCAGCTCATTCGGGGCGGAAATGCCACGATTCTGCATGACACGTTGAACCGCTGGAGATAATCCAGGCAACGGGCGATTATGCTGGCTGGCGCGAGCTTTGATGAGTAATTCAGTCACAATACTTGGGGAATTTGCCTTAGCAGCCGAGAATTATGAACCATGCCCAGATAGAAACAAAATGGTTTTACCGCATTCTGTTGATCTCGATAGTCGGACTCGGCAGCTACCTGGCGTTGCAACCTCAGTATAATTTTTCACACTGGATGCCGCACAGAGCATTGCGCAGCGCAGGCGTTCCATACAATGCGATCCTTTGGTTTGAACAGAACGCAGACATTGCCTTGCATCTGCTTGGCGGGCTACTGATCACCGCGTTATTATATGCGTCGGACCTACCACTATTAAGACAGTCCGCTGCAACGGTGCTCGCCTGTATGGTTGGCCTGTGTTTACTCGCTGAAATCCTACAATTTGCTGTTGGCCGTGATGTCGAACTGAAAGATTTACTACTCGGAATCTCAGGTAGTTTCATGGCATACTTAGCGATTAAGCAAAAGAATAAGATAAATCGTCATCACACTCGTACATACTGATCAAATTGACCAGCAATCCACGGTGAGCGCAGGATATCACCCGATTGAAGGTGGATGACGAACCTGACTCAAACCACAACATAAAGTAATCAACTCTAAAGGGTAAGTTACGTTGAATACGAACGATCAATCCAAAGTGAAATCTGAACAGATGATGAGTCTGTTCAAAGATATCGAACGACGCGCGAACAACCTGTCCCTGAATGGCACCAAACATCCATTCAAATGGCATCAAAACATCAGCGGCTTACTCAGCCCCAAAGACGTTGAAGCAACGCGCCAAAGCCTGAAAAAACTGTCGGTCGACGATTACGTCGCCAAGGTACTCGACCCGGCTGAATCCGCCAACCGCCCGAGTGCCAAAGTCATTATCAGCCAGCTGCGTGGCAAGATTCATCAAGAATTCGAACTCGGTCCTTTGTATGCCATCGAGCTATCGCTTGAATACAAAGGCGACACTCGACGCATCGCCATGATTGCGCAAAACCGCAGTGTCGCGAACGGTGTTTGGAGCCCAGAACATCACCTAGAAGCCTGCCGCTTAGTCGATGGCTACGCACGCCGCGCGATTCCAATCGTTACTTTTATGGACACACCCGGCGCAGACGCTGGTACCGAAGCGAATGCTGCCAACCAGGCGCACTCGATTTCGCGGTTAATCGCCGTGATGGCCGCCGCCAAGGTGCCCACAATTGGCGTCATCTATGGCCTCGGTTACTCCGGTGGTGCAATCCCGCTGGCCACTACAAACCTCTTGCTGGCAGTTCGTAGTGCCGCGTTCAACACCATTCAACCCAAAGGGTTGGCGAATATCGCACGCCAATACAATCTGTCTTGGCAGGAAAGCGCGCGCTATGTCGGCGTATCGCCATCAGAACTTTACCGTAGCGGTGCGATCGACGGCGTGATCGATTGGGATCCGAGTGACAGCAAAGACGACAAATCGAATCTGGTCGCAGCGATTTTCACCGGCATCAAAGAAATTGAAGCCGACGCCAAACGCGAGGTATTAGAAAATCCAATCGTTGGTACCGATTACCTCGACAATGTGCGCACGGAAAAGTTGCACCGTGACAGCTTTGCTGAATTACAAAAAGCAGCTCAATTCGAGCTGTACGGTGAACTGACTGAGTACCCAAGCGTGTATTCACACGCCATGATGTACCTGCGCTCATTGTCGATGCGCTGTCGAATCCACTCGGCCACGGTCGAAACATACGGGCGGTTGGCAGACAAAGAAATTCCCAAAGGCGACCTCACAGACCGAATGCGCCAGATGCGCGAGAAGGCGTTTGAGCAATGGCTATCTGACCCAGAAAAACTGGTCTATAACGACGAGCTCGCCAAAGCCTGGACACATCTTAAGAACAAGCGCGACGAACTGAATACCGACCGCAACAAAATCACCGCTTTGATTTTGGGCGACCCGCAAAGTAACTACCGCAGCGCGCAAAAGAATTACTGTTTCGTTCTGTGCTTGTATTTATACAACCGCTGGAAGTCGGATGCGGCATTCAATTTCGTTGAGATGAATAATCGCCTTGGCGAATTGAAAAATGATGGCGACGATTATTTGTCCAAGCCAGAGGCAGAGCTCACGCTGCTCGACACCTTGAACGAGCCATCCATTCGAGACATTCTGCATACGCAATTTCGAGACATTCTGATCTTTGATGCGCTCTACAATAATATCGTCGACAACTTCGGCGAGATTGCCGAGGAATCAAAAGCCTTCGAATCACTGTCTGAAAAAACACTGCGAAAAATTCTCGACTCATCGCTTGAAGAAGTGGCTAGCAATGTCACCGGTTCGATGGCCGATGGCGTAGTCGACAGCGACACCAAGTCTGAGTTCGCCAAATGGCTTGGCCATTTCGTAAAATATGATCAACGTGGTGAGTTCCTGTCGGCCGTAGAAGAATGGAAACGCGTGAATTTTCCACGTATGTCAGACTCCCTGTTGGTATTGATAACTTACTTCTTTGAGACTCTGGTGCCGCGCTTTATTGATGCACAAATGAGTGGCAAGAGCTATAACGGTCAGATCAACCCGTGGCGTATCGGCAAACGCAAAGACTTCTGGAACCAGCTGAATATCGCGTACCAGGATCTATTGATCCAACGCGTACTAACGTCTTACAAAAAGCAGAAAACCACCACGGTTGATGCATTTAAATCACGTTTCTTCGACGACTTCCAAGAAACTAATGCCAATAAAATGACCGCCAACCCGGTGTCATTCCCCGGTTTTCGCCAATCAATCGAGAAAGCACTGAATAACAACATCACACCGTGCGGTGTGGTAACAGGTATTGGTAAATTTAAGCTCGATGATGACGGCAACACACGCGAAGTCGGTGCCTTGATTTCTAACGTGGCGTTTCAAGCTGGTGCCTTTGACATGGCGGGCGCGGAAAAACTGTGCTCACTGCTGCTTGACTGTGCGGAGCGCGGCTTGCCGGTTGTCTGCTTCGTCTCTTCTGGCGGTATGCAAACTAAAGAAGGTCCAAGTTCTTTGTTCTCGATGGCAATCGTGAATGACCGCATTACCAACTTTATCGCCGACACTGGCCTGCCGGTGATGGTGTTTGGTTTTGGTGATTGTACCGGTGGCTCGCAAGCCAGTTTTGTGACACACCCATTAGTACACACCTACTACCTGAGCGGCACCGACATGCCATTCGCGGGTCGTGTTGTTGTGCCATCGTTTTTACCTTCCATGGCCACCACCTCGAACTATTTGGCGAGCAAGCCCGGTGCGATGCAAGGGTTGGTTAAACATCCCTTTGCGGACGGGTTGGACGAAAAATTACGCGAGGTTGACCCCACGATCGAATTGCCTAATGAGACCATTAACGAGGTGGTCAACAAGGTAATCTCCGGTGCAGCAAGCATGCGTCCGCGTGAGCAGGAAGTTAAAATCCATCGCGCAATCGACAAGATGGGCAAGATCGAAAAGGTACTGATTCACGCACGCGGCTGTACCGCAGTTAAACTGATCCGTGTAGCGCAAGCGCAAGGCTATCAAGTACTTTTGGTGCAATCCGACCCAGACATGGACTCAGCGGCCTGCGACATGCTGACTGAACGAGATGAAGTGGTCTGCCTTGGCGGCCAAACACCGGGCGAGAGCTATCTGAACGGCTTGTCCGTGGTGACTATTGCGCGCTCACGCGATGCGGACTCACTACACCCAGGGATTGGCTTTCTGTCCGAGAATGCTGGCTTCGCCCGCTTGTGTCGTGCCAATGGCCTAAACTTTATTGGACCCAAAGCCAGCAGCATGGACACCATGGGCAACAAATCGAATGCAATCAGCACGGCCATGGCGAATAACGTCCCGGTTGTGCCCGGTTCGCACGGTATTTTGACCAGTGCCGAAGCCACAGCAAAGGTGGCCGAAGACATCGGTTACCCCGTGTTACTCAAAGCCGTGCATGGCGGTGGCGGTAAGGGTATTAAGGTGGTACGCACTGCGGCGGACATCAAAAACGCCTTTAATAACGTGTATAGCGAAGCACGCAGCGCATTCGGAAACGGCGATCTTTATTTAGAGAAATTCGTCGAATCGATGCGTCACATTGAGGTGCAAATTCTGCGCGACGCCCATGGCTGTACGCAAGTACTTGGCTTACGTGACTGTACGGTACAACGTAATAACCAGAAAGTTTTGGAAGAGTCTGGCTCAACCATGCTGCCAAAAGATCTGGAGAAAAAAGCCTATGAGTGCGCGGCCAACCTAGCCGATGCCGTGGATTACTTTGGCGCGGGTACGGTCGAGTTTATCTACGACCTCAAAGCCAACACCATCTACTTCATGGAAATGAACACGCGTTTGCAGGTTGAGCATCCGGTGACTGAATGGACTTCGGGCGTACCGATTGTGGCCAAGCAGTTTGAAATTGCCGAAGGCGCGTCCATCAAAGACCTAAAGATTGGCAACAAAGGCTTCTCGATTGAAGCACGGATTACCGCCGAGAAAGCACGTCTAGATTCAGATGGCGTAATCGACTTTCTGCCAACGCCTGGCTTAGTGACGGAATGCGAGTTCCCATCCGGGGACCACATCGAAGTCATCGCATCCGTTTCGGAAGGCAAAACCATTTCGCCATTCTATGACAGCATGATCGCGCAGCTTGTGGTGCACGGCAAAAACCGTAAAGACGCGATCAAGAAACTGATCGAAGCCTTGGATCAAACCGTGATCAAAGGGGTTTGCACTAACATCTCCCTGTTAAAACGAATCCTCAAAGACCCAACCTTCGTGAAAGGCGATTACGATACCGGCTATCTACCCGCCTTCCTTGATACACTGGATAAGAAAGAGATCGTCAAAGAGATGGCCTACACGGGTGTAGACAAAGCGGATAGCGATGTTAGCAGCCTAAAAATCGCTGGCACCGATGAGATCAAGGTGATTTCCCCAATGACGGGGATTTACTACGCCACACCAACTCCGAGCGAACCCGAGTTCGTACAGGTTGGTGATAAAGTCAACCTGAGTCAGACCCTGTGTCAGGTTGAGGCAATGAAGCTGTTTACACATATTTCCTTGTCCAGCGTGCCCGGCTCTGGTGAAATTTTCACCGCTGACAAGAGCTACGAAGTGGTGCGCGTAAACCAGGCCAATGGCGCTCAAGTGAACGCTGGTGATTTACTGTTTGTGGTCAAGCCAGTCTAGTAACACGTCCGTTTAGGATAAAGCGAGGGCGTTGACCGAATGGTCAGCGCCCTTTTTTATTGATGTGATTCGACAATATTAAACTGACAGCCCGAATCAGTTGATCAAGTTAGGGTTTGTGAGCCCTGATACCCAGTCAACACCTCGACCGGCACATTGTCACCAACCGAATAACTTAAAACCTTACTGATGTGCGTATAAGGCAAGCCGGACTCCGCATGCCACTCGTTAAACGCGGACTGAACCTGTTTTAAATCACGCTGACTAGTGACCGGGTTGTTGATTTCCAAACCGTTGGCGATCAGCGCTGTGACCACGTCATCACTTAACACAAAGCCATCTTTGCCACTGAAGCGGATAAACCATTGAGCCGTTTTACCGCCCAAGCGCGCGCCGTTTTTGTGTAAGTAACGCATCAGCCCAACCTGATCATCGACTGGCCAGTCGGCAAAAAAAGCGGCAAAACTGCCATGCTCGGCAGCTACACTTTCGACCATCAGCGCATTCTCAAACACCGTTTGAATTTTTTGCCAATTACGAATAATCCGCGTGTCCTCTAAGTACGCTTCCCACTCCTCAGGCGACTTGGTCAGCAAGTGGCCAAGGTCGAAACCATGAAATGCTTCTTCGAAGCCAGACCACTTGGATGAAATAACCCGCCAGTGAAACCCGGCATTAAAGACACAACGAGTTAACTGCGCTAAATAGCGATCATCACTGACTTGTTTGAGGTATTCCGGCGAGCGTACCGGCACCAACAATTTGCTCAGTTCCTGCTCGCCGCCCTTGCGCTTGGCCGCAGCCTCATAAATCTTAGAAAATTTTTGCATAGCCCTATTAATAGTCACAGTTGGCGCGAAAACAAGGTTTGTCTCAACCTCAGTTACCGCTACACTAGCGACATGATTCAGTTTGAAAATTTATCCATCCGTCGTGGCGAAAGTTTGTTGTTTGACAACATGAGTTGTCAAATCCACCCGGGTCAAAAAGTCGGTTTAACCGGTGCGAACGGCTGTGGCAAGTCCAGCCTGTTTGCGGTGTTACGCAATGAACTCGTGATCGACAAAGGCGACGTTAAAATCCCGCGCGATTGGGTGATGGCACATGTTGCACAAGAAGCGCCAGCCAATGATCGACCGGCCATCGAGCATGTTCTTGATGGCGATCAGGAATGGCGTGAACTGGATGCCAAGATTCAAGACCCAGACCATCCGCGATTCTTAAATTTTCAAGCACGCTATGAGGAGATTGACGGCTACTCAGCCCGGGCACGTGCTGCTCAGTTGTTAGATGGTTTAGGGTTTAAACCGGACGACATCGAGAAGCCCGCAAAGACATTTTCAGGTGGCTGGCGCGTTCGTCTTAACGTGGCCAAGGCGTTGATGTGCCGATCCGACCTACTGCTTCTGGATGAGCCAACCAACCACCTGGATCTCGACGCCGTGTTATGGCTCGAACGCTGGCTAAAACAGTATCGGGGAACGCTGATTCTGATCGCGCATGATCGTGACTTTCTGGATGAACTAACGACGCACACCTTGCACATCGAAAACCAACGAGCCAGCTTATTCAAAGGTAATTATTCCGCCTTCGAGCGTATTCGTACCGAGCAACTGGCAAATCAGCAATCGCAGTACGAAAAACAACAGCGCGAAATCTTGCACATGCAAGACTTTGTGCGTCGCTTCCGCGCTAAGGCCAGCAAAGCCACGCAAGCACAAAGTCGACTCAAAGCATTGGAAAAAATGGAGCAGATCGCGCCCGCGCATGTTGATTCACCGTTCGGCTTTAGCATTCCTGATCCAGAGAAAAACCCCAGCCCGTTGCTCAGTTTGCACCAAGCGTCCGTCGGCTATGCGGATACTGCCATCGTAAGCGGCATTGAATTTGCCATGGCACCCGGTGATCGTGTTGGCTTGATTGGTCCCAACGGGGCCGGTAAGTCCACCCTAATTAAACTCCTTGCCGGTGAACTCAAATTATTGAGTGGCAATTATCACGCATCAAAAGAAATCAATATTGGGTATTTTGCGCAACATCAGATTGAACAGTTGCAGATGGATCATTCGCCGCTGGAACACCTCGCATTGCTCGATAAAGAGTGCAACAACGGCCAGGCAACCGACAACCAATTACGCCGTTACTTAGGTAGTTTCGGATTTACTGGCAGCAAAGCCACGAGCAAGGTCGCACCGTTTTCTGGTGGTGAAAAGTCACGCCTTGCACTCGCCTTGATTTGTTATCAGCGACCTAATTTACTGTTGCTGGATGAGCCAACCAACCACCTCGACCTCGAAATGCGACAAGCGCTGGCGGTTGCGCTACAGGATTTCAGTGGTGCTGTGGTTTTGGTGTCGCACGACCGTCACCTGTTGAAGGTCAATTCAGACAAACTCATTCTAGTGGCCAATGGGCGCGCCACCGAGTTTCAGGGCAGTGTCGATGATTATCCTAAATGGTTGGCCGAACATAACCGCGGAGATCAGGGGCAACCTGCACCAGACCAGGAAAAGCCGAAGCCAACCAATACCGCGGCGGCGAAAAAAGAACAAAAGCGTATCGACGCAGCGCGGCGTAAGGAACTGCAACCGCTCAGCAATAAGATAAAACGTGCAGAGCGTGTTATTGAGAAGCTGACGGAGCAAAAAGAAACCATCGAGGCACAGCTCGCCGACACCGAACTCTATAACGATAACAATAAGGATAAACTCAAAACCCTACTAACCGATCAGGCCTACGTACAAAAAGAGCTGGATCAGGCTGAAACGGATTGGATGACCTTCAGCGAGG